>JAIXYL010000157.1 GCA_027490265.1 Sediminibacterium sp. | reverse complement strand
GGTATTGAATGATTCCAGAAAAATTTAGCCCATTCCCAATACCGGCGTTGTAATTCAATCTTAAAAAATCGGCTTCATAAATTTTCATGAAATTTTGCTCACGCATCAAGGTATAATAGGTATTAATGAACTCAGTAATGGGAGCAGCATTATTGAATTGAAAAACTTTTCTTCCACCTGAAATATTGAATGATTGAATATATTTTTTTCCAAAAGTATAATTAACAGCAACGGATGGATTGAAGTGTTTATTGGCAAAACCATACCTGAATTCAGGAATGATTGAAAGTGATTTTCTGCCTTCCATTTCTTTACGCCATTGTGGTGCAAAATTGATGACAGCACCTTCTACTGTATTGTAATTAATGGTGTTAATTAAAGGTTCAATATTTAAACTGGTTTTCGTTTTACGTTGACTAAAAAATTTACCAGTGAGTAACAAATTGCCCAATGTAAATTTATTTCTGATTTTATCTAAAGAATCTAAATAAGCAGGGGACTCTCTTACTTTCTCTAAGCTATCTTTCTTACGATAATCTTTGACTTCTTCCAAAGACAATGGCAATGGTCTAATACTATCCCAATATGCCATTGGTTTTTTATTTGAACTGTCGTAGAATTTTAAAATGGTATTGTTGAAATACTTTGGTTTAAAATCAGGCGCAATATCAAACTGGCTGTACACTTGTAAAAAACTTCCAAAGAAATCGAATCCAAGGAGTTTGCCATAAGGATAAATGACTTGTTGTTTAATCAACCAATAAGGACCAGATGGAATATATTGCTGTTGAATCACCAATGAATCCAACAATTGCATTTGCTGTTTGCGCAATAATTTTACGTCAACACTTTGAACATGCCAATCGTTCTCCGTAATATGAATATACCCGGTGAACAAAGGTTCGTAAGCGCGTTTGGGGATTACTTTTATGCGATTAACTTCTTTGCCAAATTCATAAAAAGTTCCTTCAAATTTATACCGATAATAATTCAACGCATTGTCTGAAATTGGCGAGATAAATCCTCTCGGATTAAGGCCACTACCTAATGAAATCGTATTCTCATAAAATGAAATAATTTGAGGACTGCTAAACCCAAATCCATTACTTCTGCCACTTACTTTGGTTGAGATCACTTCAATTTTTCTTTGATTGGGCTCATTCACAGAATATTTGGCAATCGTTTCAGATAAGAGCAACATCTTCCGCTTGCTGGTATCGCCATCTTCAAAATCTACTTTCTGTCCCATGAATGTTTTAGGATAATCGCGCAATTGCATTTGCCCTTTAATATAAACTTCCGCTGTATACTGTTTAATTTCTCTTAAATGGGTTGACCTTTTTGCAATGGCATTTCTAATAATTCCATAGGCTGGATCTTCTGCACCAGATTTTACAACGACTTCATTTAATTTATAATCTTGTGGAGACAATTGAATATTGATGGTTTGATTGACTTTACCTACAGTTAGTTTTTGCTCCACCGATTGATACCCGATATATTGAAAAACCAATGTATAATTGCCGGGCTCTAAAGTGATTGAATAAAACCCATTGTTATTGGCTGATGCCCCCTTAGTGGTCCCTTTCACCAATACAGATGAAAATGGCAGTGGCATATCTTTTACTGCAGATTTGATGGTGCCAGAAATGACAGCAGCATACATAGTTGCCTGCATTAAAACGAACATCATTACACCCAAACCTTTTTTAAACATAGCAGTTATTTTGAATACAAAAAAAGCCCCAATACTTGATAATACAAGCAGGGGCTCTATAAAATGGTGTTAAATTACTAGCCTTTTATACTTTCTTGCCAAGCCAGCATGCCGCCTGTCACATTAATTACATGACTGAAACCGGCTGTTTCTAAGATTAAGCATGCTTGGCCACTGCGGTTGCCGCTTCTGCAATAAATATAAATGGGTTCAGCTTTCCAGGCTTCAATGTCATCAATTTGCATGGTTTGAATATGGCCTAATGGCAAGTGGAGACCACCAATATTAAATTCAGAACGCTCATGTGCTTCTCTAACATCTACAAGATGTATGGTTTCTCCAGAATTGATTTTTTCTTTTAAAGCTTCAACGGAAATGGTTTGCATGATATTGAAATTATTAGGGTTGATGATTCGTGGTGTCTTTTACAGGCGCTTGTTCACTGATGAATAAATCTATGATTTGCCCTTGTCTGATTTTATTTTTAGCTGGCGTACCATCAGCAGAAGGCACATCACTCCATACCGGTGGATTCTGCTTAATAATAAATGCAGCAGCTGAGTCTCTAATTGCACCTGACGCAACAATTGAGCCGATATTGATATTCAAAGAAGCCAAAGTAGTTTTGGCTTGCTCAAGGGTTAACCCAACTAATTCTGGCACATCGGTTTCATCGCCTCCTACTCCGCTGCCTAAAACCAAGTTAATCATTGTTCCGATGGGTACTTTTTCACCTGGTTTTACAGTAACACCATTGACCAATTGTTCCAATACGGCATTTCTTGCGATATCAGGCTTATACGTTACAAAGCCTAATTTAAGCCCAAGGCTTTGCAAATACATTTCTGCACTTCTAATTGAAAACCCGGTTAAATTAGGCATTTCCACCTGTGGTGGAATCATACGATTCAAGGTTAAGTAAATGGCCCTACCAGTTTTTACAACAGCATCTGCTTCAGGCGATTGTCTGATCACTGCTTGTTTGGCAATGGTGTCAATGTATACAGAGTCTTGTATTACCACTTCAAATCCTTTGTCTTCAAGCATTTTTTGGGCCGCAATAATATGTTGGCCCGCCACATTGGGCACTTTTTCAAATTTGCCATAACCTGTAATCCAATCGAGTGACCCAAAAAAGCCTAAGATTAATAGCACTATTAATCCCAATCCGGCTAAAATATTAACCCAAAGCGGTTTATCGGTAATGAATTTGAACACAATAACTATTTAATAAATAAATTCTAACAACGCTAAGATACAATTATTGCAATGCTTGTTCTATCACGGCAGAATAAAAATCGCTTAACTGCATGCCCATTGCTTTAACTTGTTGTGGAATAACCGATGCCTCACTTTGACCTGGCACTGTATTCACTTCAAGCATGTATGGTTTCTGTTGCTTTGTATCATAGATAAAATCAATTCTAACCACCCCTTTGCAATTAAAAATTTCATACACGCTTTTTGCTGCTTCAGACAAATGCGATTGCATCGTTTCATCTATTTGAGCTGGCGTAGTTTCAATGCTTTTTCCTTGGTATTTTGCTTCAAAATCAAAGAATTCATTTTGCGTACTTATTTCAGTAATTGGCAAAACAGACAATTGGTTGTTTTGCTTAAATACACCAATTGTAAATTCACGCCCACTAATAAACTCTTCAACTAATATTTGTTGATCTTCTTTGAATGCTTTGTCAATTGCAGGACCCAATTCTTCGGGCGAGTTCACTTTGCTCATCCCGATGCTGCTGCCACCATTATTGGGTTTAACAAACAAAGGCAATTGTAATTGAGCTAAAATAGTTGCTGGCGTAACAGGTGTATGGCTGAATAAATGCATTGATTTGGCCACATGAATACCACCAAATGCAGCTACAGCAACCGTATAGCGTTTATTCATGGTTAAGGCAGATGTAGCAGCATCACAACTGGTATATGGGATGCCCAACATATCAAAGTAACCCTGCAACTTGCCATCTTCACCTGGCGTTCCATGAATACACATCAATGCCACATCAAAGTGTATGGTATTCCCTTGGTCAGTGATGGAAAAATCGTCACGATTCACCAAGGTTTTTATGCCATCAGCGTTTTCATACCACCAACCCGTAGCATTGATATCAATTTTGTACAAATCATACTTAGATTTGTCTACATTATTTCCAACAGTAATGGCACTTTTGTAACTAATTTGTGCTTCACCGCTTAGTCCACCAGTTACCAACGCTACTTTTCGCTTCATGGGATGAATTGATCAAATTAGATATGCATTTTACCCTTCTTAGCCATTAATTCTTCAATGGTTTCTTGGTACAATTCATCAGGTACACAACAGTCTACCGGACAAACAGCCGCACATTGTGGTTCTTCATGGAAGCCTTGGCACTCTGTGCATTTATTGGGGGTAATATAATACGTATCTAAACTGATTGGCTCAAAACGCTTTTCAGCGTCAACCATAGTGCCATCCATTAGCTGAAAACTGCCTTTAATGCTGGTTCCGTCTGCAATAGCCCATTCTACGCCGCCTTCATAAATGGCATTATTAGGACATTCAGGCTCGCATGCGCCACAATTAATACATTCTTCGGTTATTTTGATTGCCATACAAAATGGGTTTGTTGAATTAGTGAATTTACATTTGCAGTACCAAAAATACGGTTGACAAATGATTTTACAAGAACGAATTGAATTATTATGCCGTTTAGGCCAATATATCAACAGCAATGAACCAGAATGGTTGGCCGTAAAAGAGCGAGCTTATAACCAGAATCAATGGTTTGTACCCGAATTTATTGATTCGGCCACAAAAAATGTAGCAGCGCATTTCTTACAGCCTAGCCTGTTAACAAAATGGGCCGAAAAGTACCAAATTCAAGATCGTTTGGAAAAACCATCTGAAGTAGGCATTGTGATGGCAGGGAATATTCCCTTAGTTGGATTTCACGATTTGCTTTCAGTATTTGTTTCCGGCCATAATGCTGTGATTAAACCTTCTTCTAAAGACGAAGTGCTTATCAAACATTTGGTCAAAAAAATGTACGAGTGGGAAGTGACTGTGCAAAACCATATTTCCTTTGCGGAGCGACTCAATGGGCTTGATGCATACATCGCCACGGGCAGCAATAATTCAAGCAGATATTTTGAGTATTATTTTGGCAAATACCCACATATTATTCGTCAAAATAGAACTTCAATTGCCATTTTAGATGGCACTGAAAGTGCTGCTGAGCTTGATTTATTGGCTGATGACGTGTTGCAATATTTTGGTTTAGGATGTAGAAATGTCACACAGGTTTATGTGCCGAAAGACTATGATTTCAAACCGTTATTAGCTGCACTTAAAAAATATCCCGACTTCATAGATTATCACAAATACAAACACAATTTTGATTATCATTTAGCGCTACTTATCATGGGGGGCAAGTATTATATGAACAATGATTTGGTCATCTTAACAGAGAACGTCTCCCCTTTCTCTCCTGTCAGCCAATTGCATTATGCATTTTATGAAGATCGTTTGGCATTATTAAACCAATTAAACCAAGATCCATCTATACAATGTATTGTGGGATCAGGGCTGGTACCATTCGGAGCGGCCCAACAACCCTCATTGACCGATTATGCAGATGGCGTAGATACAATGGCATTTTTAACAGGGCTTACAAAATGACATTTTTACCAAAACATTTGTTAAATGGTGCCATCGGAGAACTGTCAATTAAACAGCTTTGTTTATTTGCTTAAGAAAAGGCATGTAAATTGAGTCAACTTTAAAAAACAAATGAGCATATGAATTGGAAAAATGGTTTAGTGATTGTGGGCATCAGCGCCACTACCGCCCTCGCCAGTGTGTGGGGCTACGGTAAATTCGTAGAGAACCAGCAAGCAGGAACGCAAGAACCTGGGAAACTACCGGTCAACTATGCAGGTTTTATGGGAAACCCTCCCAATACAGCCGCTGGTTCTATTGATTTTACAGCTGCTGCTACATCAGGTACGCCTGCAGTGGTTCATATTAAGACCAGAACAAAAGCCAAGCAAATCAGCAATAACCAACGTCAACGCAATCCTTTTGCGGATATGTTTGGGGATGATTTTGGCGATTTTTTTGGGGGACCAAGAATTCAGCCCGAACAACGCGCGAGTGGCAGTGGGGTCATCATTACTGAAGATGGCTATATTGTTACCAATAACCACGTGATTGATGGGGCGGATGAAATCAATGTCACTTTGGCGAATAAGAAATCTTATAAAGCTACTTTGGTTGGTCAAGATCCCAATAGCGATTTAGCCGTCATCAAAATTGAAGGCAAGGCTTTTCCTTATATCGTTTATGGAAACAGTGATGAAGCCAAATTGGGCCAATGGGTATTGGCGATTGGCTATCCATTTAGTTTAGACGTAACTGTTACAGCCGGCATCATCAGTGCAAAAGCCAGATCAATTGATATCAACGGCAGACAAGGGGCTAATCCAGTGGAATCGTTTATTCAAACCGATGCCGCTGTTAACCCAGGTAACAGTGGTGGGGCGCTCATTAATACCAGTGGTGAATTAGTAGGTATTAACTCAGCCATCGCTTCACCAACCGGATCTTATGCGGGTTATTCTTATGCTATTCCAGTAAACATGGTGAAGAAAATAGTAACCGATATTGTTAAATTCGGCACTGTGCAAAGAGCTTTTATTGGTATCAGTTATCCAAAAGAAAACTTATCCGACGAAGCCAAACGTGAATTAGAAAAAGAATTAGGCACAGCCTATAAAGAAGGAGAAGGCGTATTAATAACAGATACCCCTCCAGGTGGAGCCGCAGCTAGCGCAGGTTTGAAGAAAGGCGATATCATTACTAAAATACAAGGCGTTGCCATTGCTACTGGTCCAGAATTACAAGAACAAGTGGCCAGGTATAAACCAGGTGATAAAGTTACCGTTCAGTACAAGAGAGCTGGTAAAGAAAATACAGTAACCGTTACACTTAAAAATAAATCAGGCAATACTGATATTGTAAGAAACAGCAGTATCATTGAAAAATTAGGTGGCGAACTAGTGAACCTCGATAAAAAAGTGGCAACTGCCAATGATGTGCCGGGTGGTGTTGTTGTGAAAAAAGTGGGAACTGGATTATTGAGCAAAAGCAGAATGGAAGACGGTTTCGTCATTACTGGTATCAACGGTAAAGAAATCATCAACTTAGATGAATTGAAAATTGCCTTAGCCAATATCAAATCAGGCACCATAAGAATTGATGGATTCTACCCGGGTTTTGAAGGAAGATATACTTATCCTTTACAAATCACAGAGGACTAAACATCAAAACGATTCTTATACTAAAAAACCTTGCAACATTGAGTTGCAAGGTTTTTTTTAACTAATCATCAAGTCATTCATTTGACCTAAGATTTAACCATTTGTTTAATCAATGATATAGTCATTGATTAAATTTGTTATTTACTATTTATATTTTTTCATACACCAAGTACTCCCCAGCTTGTAATTCAAAACTTTCTTCACGATGAAAATCAAAACTCAATCCTGAAAAAACATTTACAAACTTGCCTTTCAACCAATCGTGGTGTACATGGATTTTTAATTTACTATGCGTAGATACGTTTAACAAAATCAATACTACATGTTCCCCACTTCTTCTAAAATAAGCCATTAATTCATTGTCTTTGTCAGAAGGAAGTATAAAAGATTCCCCTTTATAAATAGCTGGATTGTTTGCACGCAATCTTGTGAGTGTCTGATAAAACTGATGCAGTTGAATTGGCTGATGCCATTCAATCAAATCCTTATCAAAGAATTGTAATCGCTTCTTACTAGGACTTTCTTGACCACTATATACCATTGGCATGCCATGCCATGTAAACGCAAATACAGCCCATGCTAATGCTGCTACACCATATTTTTCATATTCAGTGCCGTTCCAACTATTCTCATCATGATTGGCGGTAAAAAATAACTTTATAGCACCACGTGGATACTGTGAATAGGCATGCAATACATTGCGAACATCATGCAATGTCGCTTGAGCTTGAGCATATCTGCCAGTTTCATGCATCCACCACCAAGAGTAAGTAGCATCAAATACTTGATGGTAATCCTGCACTTCACATTCTGCCAACCAAAATAGTGGCTTGGTTAATTCGCAACTTAATCTGGCTTGCTGCCAAAAATCAATGGGCACTAAGTGTGCCATATCGCACCTAAATCCATCAATATCAAAATCATTCACCCAATAACGCATGGCTTTAATTAACTCATGCCGCATTTCTGGAATGGCAAAATTTAAATCAATCACATCATGCCACCCATTTTTCTCTGTGAAATTGCCTTCTGCATCTTTCATCATCCAATCAGGATGATCCAAGGTCCAATGGTGATCCCAACCGGTATGATTGGCTACCCAATCAATGATGACTTTGAACCCTAAATCATGGGCTTTTTCAACCAATGCTTTAAAATCTGCTTTAGTACCGAATTCTGGATTGATATCAGTATAACTGCTACAAGCATAATAACTGCCCAATGTCCCTTGGCGTTTTAATGCACTAATAGGCGTTATGGGCATCAGCCATAATAAATTAATGCCCATGTCTTTTAAACGTGGCAAATGCGCAGCAAATGCATTGAAAGTACCTTCTGGGGTATATTGACGAATATTGACTTCGTACATGGTTGCTGTATGCGCCCATGGTACTACATGAAATGAAGACTTCATAATGTATAATCTAAATAGGAAGATAAGTGATTATCGTTTGAAAAGCGACAAACTAGCACTGATCAAGACCACAAATATGGCGCCGGCAACATTCAACCATAAAAAACCTAACCCAATGATATTGTACTTATCTAATAAAAACAGCGTGATCACCAACAGTTCACTAATAATAGCTGCGCTAAAGACCGCATTGCCACCAATTTTTTTCAAATAAAATGCAACAAGAAAAATACCCAGAATCACGCCATAGAATAATGAACCCAATACATTAACCGCTTCAATTAAACTGCCCATACCTGTTGCAAATTGAGCCGTGATGATGCAAAAAACACCCCAATAGAAAGTATACCACTTAGACAAGTGATACTCTTTTAAATCTTGAGCGGCACCGTCAGCAAGTTTTTCTTTTTTGGTGAAGCGTTGATGAAAATCAACCATGGTGCAAGAAGCCAATGAATTCAATGCAGCTGCAATAGATCCCCAAGCTGCTAAAAAAATAATGGCAATCAATAACCCCACCAATCCACTTGGCAAAAAGTCAACCACAAAACGAAGAAAAATATAATTGGTATCATTTGCGTCAGCACCAGGAACTGCTTTTTTAATAACCAACTTATACTGATTCTTAATAGCGGTTAATTTGGCTGCGCCTTTTGCCACACTGTCTTTAATGGCTGGAGTGGGCTGTATGACGTATAATTTACTATGTGCTTGTTGTGTGGCTTGCGCGTCACTAAACGCATATTGTAGATTTAACAGACTGTCTTTATACTTTGTCTGCATGGCTTTGTCTTCAGCTGCTTTATTAAAAAATACAGGTGAAGGATTAAATTGATAAAATGTAAACAATAGAGCCCCTAATAAAAGAATAAAAAACTGCATGGGTACTTTAACCAATCCATTCATGAGTAAGCCAATCTTACTTTCTTGTTCAGATTTAGCAGTTAAATAACGCCCTACCTGAGATTGATCGGTTCCAAAATAAGACAATGCCAAAAAGAAACCACCAATAATTCCACTAATGATATTGTAACGATCTTTCCAATCAAATCCATTTTCAGTGAACCCCGTAGTAATTACATTCATTTTGCCTGCAGCTCCACTAACGGCTAAAGCTTCACTAAAGCCAACATTCTCTGGAAGATTTGCCACAATTAAATACCCTGCAATAAACATTCCGATAAAGATGATGATCAGTTGCAATTGTTGTGTATAGGCAACTGCTTTAGCCCCACCCGAAACAGTGTACACAATCAACATGCCCCCCATCACAATATTGGTATAAAAAATATCCCATCCCATTAACGAAGACAAAATAATGGAAGGCGCATATATACTAATACCCGTAGACAACCCTCTTGATAATAAAAATAAGGAAGCCGTAAACACTCTTGTTTTAACACCAAATCGTTGCTCTAAAAACTCATACGCTGTAATCACTTTAAGTTTGCTAAAGAGCGGCACAAACGTAATGCACAAAACAACCATTGCAATTGGAATACCAAAATAATATTGAACAAAGCGCATTCCATCAGTGAATGCTTGACCAGGTGCTGATAAAAAAGTAATGGCACTGGCTTGTGTTCCCATGATGCTTAGTAAAACAATATACCAAGGCATATTCCGATTGCTCAAAAAATAGCCTTCCATATCTTTGCTGGTGCGGCTTTTGTACACGCCGTATGCAATGATGCTGGTCAAGGTAACAATTAAAATAATCCAGTCTGCTGTTCTCATTTAAACAAGTTTGTAAACCAGTCGAAGAAAAGTATCTGAAGTACTAGAACCGCTAACACAAAAATGTACCAGCTTTTCCAAGATTTAAATAAAGGTATTTTCTCTTTCATCATTTTGATTTAGAACTCAATAAACCTCCTCCCAATAAACCCAACGCTAATCCAATTAATAAACCAGCTTTCACATTCTTTAAAAACAATCCTACAGCAACTCCAATAAGTACCAAAATAAAAAAACTAATTTTTTTCCGAGGCTTCATGCATTAAGGTTTGGCAGACAATGACAAAATATTGGCTAACAGTTTATAACTACCTGCAACCCCTGCTGGCAGTTGTCTAAACAACACCAAACTAATATACGTAAAATGCCCTTTGCCATAAGGGGCTGTGATTAAACTGCCAGTTGTTGGTTTATCATTCGCATCATTCATTTGCAGCAAAGCCTCATAAGGGGCTTTCACGGGTTCCATTTGATACGTGCTCCTTTCTTGCACCCAATCATCAAAATCCTTTTGTGAAATTTTATTAGGATAATTCAGTATGGGATGTGTTGGTAGAAGGAATTGCACTGGTGCATTTTCTTCGGTTACTCTGGTATTGGACATTGAAAAATCATAAGGCCCAACTTTAACCCTTTTGTTACCAACTGTATTGCCTTTCAAGTATTGAACAATCAAATGCCCGCCTTGCTCAATGTATCGATTGATGATATCGTTTTTATTGGTTAACCATTCGTGAATATTATAGGCTCTAATGCCTACAATGATGGCATCAAAAGCTGCCAGTTTAGAGGAAACTATATCTGACTCTTGCAAAAATTCAACCGTGTGCCCTAATTGCATCAATGCTTCTGGCACTTTATCACCTGCGCCTACAATATATCCAATGCGCTTTGGCAAGGATTGAATAGGTTCATGAATAATGGATGCTTGATCTTTGTATAAATAATTGATGGAAGGGATATGGTTGTATTGAATGGTTTTCAACATTTGATCGTAGGTATGATTGGCGCCATTCCATTTAATATGCACTTCTGCTGATAATGGCTCATGCCGATTGCGCTTTAAATATGCATCCAGTTGAATGGTCATCGGATACGCATTTCCAACTGTTAATGCCATGATAGTGTCCTTCGAATATATGCGTTGATTGCCTTGTTTTAACACAATGGTCATTGGCATGGCTTCAGTGGTAACATTCGATTTAATCTGTAATGTGACGCTAGGCGGCAGTAGGTTGGATGTTTTAACCTGACTCAGTAATACAGATTTGTCTAATGATACCATCAATCTTGGAATAACCGTTAATGGTTGATGCATTTCTCCAGCAACCAAATCAACATACTTATATTGAACAGGTTTGGTAATAGTCAAAGTTAGGTTGTGAATCGTCAAAGTAAATTGAGCTGACAAAGCCGCAGGAGAATTGGCATTGCCAATTAACGCATCATCGGCTATTTGAAAAGTACCCATGTCTTTCATGGGCGCTGCTAACCAATAAGGTTGAGACAAAGTTTGATCAAACGGTATTTGCAACATATGACTTGCAGTAAAATTAACATTGTTGCGTAATGCATAACTTATACTGGTATCAAAGCGACGATTGGCAGGATCATTTAGCTGAATTGCAGTTAGTGAAATGGGTAAGTCACTGCGCTTATTCACTAAAAATTGCACACCCAATTTTTCACCAGGTATGGCATATGGCAGATCTGTGGTTGCTTCAATCACCAAACCAGCACAATCCACAATTAATTGGCTGATTTCTTTTAATTTTTGTTCTTTCCACACCCCCGTAATAGTCAATGCATTCACTTGCTGATATAATTCAGTCAATTGATGCACAGATAAAGCTGGTTGTTCAAAATTAAATGACCGAATAATCGCTTGAATATTGGCTTCAATCGATTTACCAGCAGGATGCAATCTGCTCCAATCAGTGATGATGCCATCCATTAAATTGGTTTTGGCACTGTCCCCTGCAATCGTAACAAAAAATTCATTGACCGGTCCTTTTCTTCTGGGCCTGCCCTCCCCTTGGCTTTTGTGCATACTTCTGGCTTCTCCCCCTACTTCTCCATAACTCTGCCCAAGAAAAGGGTTGAAAATGCCAGCATCAATTTTCAATTGAGAATCGCTTGTTGTATTTGCACCACCAAAATTGAATGTATTCCAAAGCAAACGTTTGGCTTGCCAAACAGTGACTCCTTTTGACAATTGTTCAGGAAATTGTAAAGGATCTGCAGCGGCTTTAAATGCCTCCATCGATAATATGGCTGAAGCTGCATGATGTCCATGCCCAGCTCTAGCATCTGGTGGAAATCGATTGACAATAATATCTGGCTGAAATTTTCTAATCACCCAGACCATATCCCCCAGTACTTTTTTACGATCCCAAAATGACAAAGTTTCATTGGAGGTTTTACTAAAACCAAATTCATAAGCTCTTGTAAAATATTGCTCGGACCCATCTATTTGCCTTGCAGCCAGCAATTCTTGTGTTCTGATTAAACCCAAGTCGATGCCTTGTTCTGGTCCAATCAAATTTTGACCTCCATCGCCGCGTGTTAAACTTAAATAAGCTGTTCTGTATTTTTTTTCCTTAGCCAAATAAGGTAATAAGCTATTATTTTCATCATCAGGGTGGGCAGCAATGTACAATACACTACCCAACACATTTAATTTTTGAAGTTGTTGAAAAATAGTTCCACTGCCACTAGGAGCCAAATACTGGGCAGAAGAAGGTAAAGTACCTTGTAAGAAAATAGCAAAAAAAAGTAAACCCATTATTTTACGTGATGCAGCATTGAAAAGCATAAATCGGCATTTATCGTTTTAACGAAGATAGCTATAGTTGTCAAATATCATTTTTTATGCAACATTCCAATTGAAATTAGGCTCTATACCGAATAAAGGCGCTGATTTTGCGTTATTAGGTACAAATCGAACAAATTTTGCAGACAATGAATGGTGAACGCAGCATGAATTTGACATTTTCAACAACCCGAATTTTATTGGTCTTTTGTTGCTTATGCATTGGCTTGGTGATCAGTGCACAAACCAGCCGAAAAATTCCCATTGATGGCAATCGATGGTACCAATTGACCAATGTAGAGAGAGGCTTACAACAATTATTTGATGGCGATTTATTTACCGCTGTTAATGGACAATTTGATAAAGTGATTCCTTTACATGAATCCTACTACCCCTTACTAAAAGGGGAATCCATGGTGATAGACAGCATACGTTTTTATGATTGGGTGGGCAATAGTATCCAACCTTTTATATTGTATATCATAGATAGTAATTGGAATAGAAAGCCCATCGCATCCTTCAATGGATCACAATACAATCGTTGGGTTGGCCCCTATCCCGATCGACCAGATATCATCAAATTGGACACAGCTGCAAGCAATATCATGTATTTGATGCTTTTGTCTGAAAATGATTTTCCATCAGAAGTAGAATTATTTGGACGATATACCGCCCCAGCACCTACAACACCTGTTGTAAAAAGAAAAACCCCATTGTCCGATTTATTAGGCATTAATGGTTATGAGTGGAATTTTTCAGATCCATTGATTGATCCGTTTAGTATAGACAATAAACGATTAAGTACGGTCAAACAGTTTGGAGGATTTAGACATTATATGGATTGGGAAAAACTAGAAAATACCCCTGGCGGTTATTCATTCAGCCCAACCAGAAGTGGCAGCTGGAATTACGATGCCATTTATGAAACCTGTTTAAAGGAGGGAATTTTTGTTTTGTCATGTTTGAAAACCTTACCCAATTGGATGCTTGATACTTATCCGGATAGTTTAAGAGATTCTGAAAATAATCCCGTGATTTATGGCAAAAACTTATTAGACCCAGCTTCTTATCTTGAACAAGCGAAAGTGGCTTTTCAATTTGCAGCTCGATATGGTAAAAACAAATCGGTTAATCCACAACTACTCCGAGTGAATGATACCCCAAGATGGACAGGAGATCCTATCAATCAAGTAAAACAAGGATTGGGGCTTATTGAATATATAGAATGCGATAACGAAAGAGACAAATGGTGGAAAGGTCGAAAAGCTTATCAAACTGGAAGAGAATATGCTGCAAATTTATCGGCATTTTATGACGGCCATAAAAATACAATGGGGCCCGGCGTAGGTGTAAAAAATGCGGATACTTCTATGAAAGTGGTGATGGCCGGTGTTGCTTTGGCCACCACGGATTATTTCCGAGGTATGATTGATTGGTGTAAAGAATTTAGAGGCTTCAAGCCTGATGGATCAGTCAATATTTGTTGGGATATCATTAACTACCATTTGTATACCAATAGCACTGAGTTAAACAGAGCTATTGCGCCAGAATTAAGATCAGATAATACCAATGCAGATTCAGTAGCTAAAGCGTTTATTCAATCGGCTGCTATCTATTTAAACAATATGCCTGTTTGGGTAACAGAGACCGGATTTGATATTCATCAAGGCAGCAGAAATAAAGCCATTGCTATTGGAAATAAATCTGTGCTTCAAACACAAGCTGATTGGATTTTAAGAACGGCTTTGTTGTATGCCCGCAATGGGATTACCAAACAGTTTTTCTACCAATTAGAAGATGACAATCCAGATTCAGAACAATTGTATGCAACCAGTGGATTATTTGGAAATCAGTTAAGTCCTAGACCAGCAGCAGATTTTGTAAGACAAACCAAAGATTTATTTGGTGCATATGCATACAATCAAACACTCAATACAGACCCAATTGTAGATCAGTACACACTAAATGATACCAGCCATATATATGTGGTTTATATTCCTGATGAAAAGGGCAGAACAGGCGCGTTTACCTTAGACTTGGGCAATGCAGACTCGGCTTATATCTATACCCCCACTGCCGGTGTTGAATCTATGCAAGTCAGTAAACAAAAAACCAACAATGGCAAATTGGTGATTACGGCTACGGAAACGCCTGTATTTGTTAAAGGTAAAGGAGGCATGAATGAGCTGCCAAACACAATAACTGGCATCAAAGTATTTCCAAATCCTGTAAAAAATACATTGACCATTCAAGGCTTACATGCTGGGCTTAATCAACAAATTACTGTGTACAATGCCATTGGTAAGACCATTGCCAGAACCATCACCATCAGCAATACCATTCAATTAAATACATCGCCGTACCCTGCAGGTATTTACTACGTAGAAATCAGACACAACCAGCAGAAGCAAACCATTCCATTTATCAAATCTAACTAAAGGGCTATAAATGCAAAATGCCACACTGAAGTGGCATTTGCGGACCGGACGGGACTCGAACCCGCGACCTCCGCCGTGACAGGGCGGCATTCTAACCAACTGAACTACCGATCCGTTCCTTTTCCGACAGATTATGTCGTTTTTGGGATTGCAAAGATAAGGGGAAAAGACTTTTTGAAACAAATCTTTTCAAAAAAAAAAGCAATGCCTATTTTTACCGCCAAATCATATAATATGCCTCAATACCCCAATAGACAATTTCTTGATTTTGAAACCCCAATCAAAGAGTTATACGAACAAATTGATGCAACTAAAAAACTTGCTGAGAAGAATCCTAAAATAGATTATACCAATACCCTTCAACAATTAGAAGCCTCTATTCTTGAAAAAAGAAAAGAGATAACCAGCCAACTAACCCCTTGGCAAAGGGTGCAATTGAGCAGACATCCAGATAGACCTTATACCCTTAAGTACATTGAAAAAATGTGTACCAACTTTGTTGAATTACATGGAGACCGCAATGTAAAAGACGACAAAGCCATGGTGGGCGGTTTTGCGCAATTGGATGGAGAAACCGTCATGATTTTAGGCCAACAAAAAGGGGTGAATACCAAAATGCGTCAAATGAGAAATTTTGGTATGGCCAATCCCGAAGGCTATAGAAAAGCATTGCGCTTGATGAAGCTGGCAGAAAAATTCAATAAGCCTGTGATTGCTTTAATTGACACCCCAGGTGCATTCCCCGGATTAGAAGCCGAAGAAAGGGGGCAAGGTGAAGCCATTGCTAGGAATATTTATGAAATGATGCGATTAAAAGTGCCGATTGTAGTAGTCATCATTGGTGAGGGTGCCAGTGGTGGTGCATTGGGCATTGGTGTAGGCGATAAAACCCTGATGATGGAGAATACCTGGTATACCGTCATTTCTCCTGAAAGTTGTAGTTCTATTTTATGGAGAAGCTGGGATAAAAAAGAAGTAGCAGCCGAACAATTAAAATTAACGGCCAATGATATGAAAGGGTTTGGTTTGGTGGATGAAATTGTGCCGGAACCATTAGGCGGTGCACATTGGGATTACCAGGAAGCAGCCAATATTTTAAAAAGCTGCATTCAAAATGCCTTAGCGGAATTTAAAACCAAAAACCCCACTGAAAGGGTCAACGACAGAATTAACAAGTATTGCCAAATGGGATTCTGGGAAGAATCTACTATATAATTAATCATGCAAATTCAACAGCAACTTAGAGGAACAGGTGTAGCCGTGGTTACTCCATTTACAGCAACAAATCAAGTAGATTATACAGCACTGGGTAAGGTTTTAGAGAGCCTAATATCTAATAAGGTAGAATACCTAGTGATGTTGGGTACAACAGGCGAAACCCCTGTTTTGTCGAATGCTGAAAAAATCAGCATTCTTGAATTTACTTATGAAAAGATAAACCAACGTATCCCCATAGTCGTTGGCATTGGGGGGAATGACACTGCCGATTTAATACATGACCTCCAACATTTTCCATTGGATCAGGCTGTTGCTATTTTGAGTGCTTCACCTTATTACAACAAACCTTCGCAAGAAGGCATTTTTCAACATTATAAAATGATTGCACAAGCTTCACCAAAGCCAATCATTCTATATAATGTACCAGGCAGAACTGGAAGGAATATGACTGCTGCTACAACACTGCGTATTGCCCGTGAAATCCCTAATATCATTGGCATAAAAGAAGCTAGTGGCGATATGGCACAGTGCATGCAAATTTTAAGAGATCGGCCAAATAATTTTCTTGTTTTAAGTGGCGATGATGCCTTGGCTTTACCTCAATTAGCCTGTGGCATGGAAGGTGTCATTAGTGTTGCAGCAAATGCATTTCCACTTGAGTTTGGGGATATGGTAAGAGCTTGCTTAAGCAATGATTATGTAACAGCCCGAAACATCAACAACGGATTAATGGAAGCCTACGATTTAATGTTTGTGGAAAACAACCCAGCTGGCGTTAAAGCATTTATGGCCATACAAGGCTTAATCAGCAACCAATTACGCATGCCCAATGTACCTTTAAGTGCTGCAGTGTTTGAACAAATCAACAATTGGATGAACAAGCATTAAGACTGAAAGAATTGTTGTACAAACTCATTTTCTTTTAATTCTGCTAAGTTTTCTACGCTTAATGGTTTGCTAACAAATTGTGCAACCACAGGGAATTTTTTGGCTCTAGAAAAATCTTCTGGATCAATGGTTGATGATAAAATAATGACTTTGGTATTGGGCAATTTTTCAGAAAATAACGGAATATATGCTTCAAGAAATTCCCAACCATTCATTACCGGCATATTAATGTCTAATAAAATTAAAGAGGGCGACTCTTCAACTGGGTTTGAACTGGTAGCGAATAAATCTTTGAAATAATCTAAAGCATCACTCCCATCTACAGCCGTAACGACATCATTGGTAAATCCTGTCCTTTTCAAAAGTAGTTTTGAAATAGTAAGCGATATACTATCGTCGTCTACGCAAAGGATTTTATTAATCATCTAACAGAGGTTCTACAGTTTCTAATGGTTTATCAAAAGTGCATATTGAAGATACAATAAAAAAAAGAAAACAACATTATTTTCGTTTTGCCTTTTCCCATAAAACGGATTGTTCTGTAAAAAAATATCTGAAAAACCCAGCAATCACCGCGTAATTCATCAGACAGAAGTAATATGGAATAAAGAAGACTTTCACTTTTAATTGTCGTTGTTCCATTAACCAACCTAGAAATGCGGCTGCATAAAAAAACAATTGTCCGGCAAGCATGAGCCCATAAACATTAAAATAACCCAATTGACTAACTAAAACAATATTGATGAAAAACGCTATTACCATTAAATAAGGGGTAATTACCCATCTAAGTATGCGGTGGCTAATGTATTCAAAACTCAACACAGGTTGTTTAAATGGCCATAATAATTTTTTGAGCCGAATAAATGATTGCACCCCACCTGCCGCAATTCTAATTTTCCGCTTTAATTCCTCACCAGTATTTGCAGAAGCCAGCTCCGAAGCATAGGCTTCTGGTTCATATACAATCC
>JAIXYL010000043.1 GCA_027490265.1 Sediminibacterium sp. | reverse complement strand
CTTAAGGCTTAGAAATATATTTTTCAATGATGGCATACAATTCATCTTGCTTAAATGGCTTGACCAACACTTCATTGATACCAGCGTTGATATAATCGTCTAAATCGTCTTGAACAATTGTAGCAGTTAAGCCGATAATTGGAATGGTTCGTTTAGAAGCATCCACATCTTGCCGAACCAAAGTTGCCAGTTCATCCCCAGTTAATTTGGGAACGTTAATGTCGGTTAAAATGACATCATATGGATTGTCCTTAAAGAGTTGCAACCCTATTTCACCATCTTTGGCAATATCATAGACAATCCCAACTTTCTTCAACAACATGGTTAGTAACATGATGTTTACATCATTGTCTTCAACCACTAAAACGCGTTTCCCGATTAATGATGAAGCAGGTAATGAATTCATAATGGTTTCCTCTTTTTCAGTTTCAACTTCAACGCCAGCTTGATTATTGGCTACTTCATACGGAATGGCAAACGTGAAAACAGAGCCTTGATTGAGCTTACTTTCCACACCAATCGTACCACCTTGTAATTCAACCAACATTTTACAAATAGACAAACCTAGACCAGTTCCTTTAATGGCTCTTCTGGTGTCTTTACTGGTACTATTATTGGTCACTTGTGTGAACTCTTCAAATACCGTTTTGATTTGATCGTTGGGAATGCCAATTCCAGAATCAGCTACAGCAATTTTAACCATGACTTGATTGCCCGAAGTGCCTGAAACATTGGCTGTAATGGTCACCCCACCTTTTTCAGTAAACTTAACAGCGTTACTTAATAAATTATACAAAATCTGTTTTAGTCTAAACAAATCCCCTTTAACGGATAATGTTTGATCTAACTCGATAACCGTTTCTACTTTGATGCCTTTTTTTGCAGCACTGGTAGTGGACAATGCAAATGCAACTTCCTGAATAGCAGTTCCAATTAAAAATTGTTGTTTTTCAAGTTTTAATTTACCGGCATCCAATTTAGAAAAATCAAGTACATCATTAACAGTTGACAATAAATGTTCAGAAGAGGTTTTAATAGCATGCAGATAATTCTTCTTTTCAGTATCGGTTTCAATCTTGTCAATGATTTCTGTAAAACCCATGATGGCTGTTAAAGGGGACCGAATTTCATGGCTCATATTGCTCAAGAATCTGCTCTTCACCTGTGCTAATTTCATTGCCCGCTCTCTAGCTTCCAAAATTTCATTTTCATAATTCACCATTTTGTAAATATTGTACACCAAAACACCTACAATGAACAAAATGATTAACAAGGAGACCCAGAAAAATTTCTGAATAACATTGGTGCCTGTTACCGCATTTTTAAAAATAGTGGCATTCAAATTTTCTCTAAACGCATCTTCTTTAACCAATACGGTCTTTAAGTGTGAATTGGTTTTTGAAAAAATAGATTTAACTGAATCAATTAGCGTTGTATTGCCTAGGTCCATTGAACCTGATTTTAACAATTCAGACAATTGTTCAAAATCAAGTATTAATTGCCCAATTGGCTTTTCTTGTTTTAATTGTTGTGTGATTTGAGCTGCCCTTCCACTATCGCCTTCTGATTTTAACAACTTCATATGCGCTACAGCCTTATTGATAGATTTAGCGGATTGAAGATTGATTGTACGATCGTTTGTTTGCGTAAACTGTGTAAATAACAACTCAGCAGACAATAACTCATCGCTGGTAGTTCTAAGTATGCTGATATTCTTATTTTCAATGCTAAGGGTATCAATTGAATTCTTTAGGGTGATAATATTGCGCGTATTAATCACATTAAGGAATAAAATGGAAACAACCACTACTAAACAGGCAGTAATTAAAATAATATTTGAAAAAGACAGTTTGGCCCGCTTCATGAATGAATAAATTGTTCGTTAAACCTATTGGTTCTCAGCGGTTATCGGGATAGTAAATCGGGCACAAAGTACAAAATTATACGTTACAGATTAGCGTGCAATCAATTTATAGGCGCCATTTTGATCAATTCCAACGATTGGTAATTGCTTATACTGCTCAAAAAAATTGAAAACCTGCTTCAATTGTTCGGATAAAGCCTGATAATGCGAATTAAACATCGTATGGTTTTGCAATTGCCTAAGCGACGATTCATTTGAAAATTTAATGGGGAAAATATGAACGGGAATATAATCCTGTCCTTGCTTATGAATAATGCTCGCCAATACATACAACTCTTCAATTGGGTTATTCAGAATGGGTATACAACCAACTGTAGCACATTTGCCATGTATATAAATTTCACCGCCTGGTGATTGTTGGTCTGCAAAAAATAAATCACTTTGATTAGGGTAATTAATCCCAAGTGAAAAATGATAATCACTATTGGGATTAAATTCATTAATATAGTAAAGACCTTCAGGTACTTGCAAATCGCCCTCTTTGCGTTTTGGCCCAAGCTTGCCAGACAAGGCACAGACTTGATAGGTTTTAAACAACACAAATGGTTCAGACGGTGCATGCCTAAGCCAAATTTCCAATTGCCCTTCCTGCTTAAAACTTCTGATATACATTTGCTTTGCAGGCCAAGCTAATTTAGCTGCAGCAAACTGATGTTTTAATTGTCGCTCATGCTTATTGAATGCCTGTTGTTCTTTTTTAGTCAATCCTAACTGAGCCTTAATGCTTTGAATTAAAAGCATATTGATGCAACAAATTCCCAAAAATAAAGCCTTCCTATTCATCATGTTTATCTAATCAAATGTCCAAAATAAACCGCATTCATAAACATTTTTGAAGTTCCTAACCAGAATGCTCTAAAGTTCAGATTGTCTACCATTGAAATGATTCTTCCTCTGCCTAGATTATCTACATTGATGGCAGCAGTATTCTTTACAATATTTTTATACCCTCTGTACAAATAGCCACTTTGTAAAGGTTGCTCAGTGTACATCACCGGAGAATCATAGGCCCCATTATTCTTGTCCATGAACAACGTGTTCGATTTAAATATGGTAACAGATGGATTGGCATAGCCGAAACCAAGTGGGTGTGTGAGGTCTACCCTAGCCTCAAACAATGATCCCGCCATATCTTTAGCCCTTGTTTCATCGGAGCGTAAATAATAGGGCAATTGCAAAGTGGTATCACGTTTGTCTTCGCCAGATTTAAACAATGTTTTGGTAAATCCATTAACAGAAAGCCATTTAGTAGCATCTTCTGTTGCTATCAACGTACCGCCACCGCTGATCCAATCTTTAAGTTTATCCTGTGCAGTTTTACTCAAATTATTATATGCGCCAGATGCCATAATGATGACATTATATCTGTCGGCATTAACGCTGCCGAATCGATCAACATCTACAATACTTACAGGAACATGGAAGCGCGTATCCATCATATGCCATATTTCACCCACGTCGGTAGCACTGGTACCATTGCCTCCGAACATCATCACAGATGGCTTTTTAACTGGCACAAAACTATTGCTGCCTAAATCAATGCCACCAGATGCAAATCCAGAAGACAAGGCAAAAGCATCTACCCCAGACCCTTGAATCGCCTTTTTAATTTCACTTTCTAATTGATCAGCTGACATGTTTTGTAAACTAGTAGGAATAACAATTGTACCGTAATCAAACGCAATATCTTGGTTGTCTACCCGCATATTGAATGTTTTGGTAGCCACTTTCGCCTTAATGCCCTTGTCTAATAATTGATACAATACTTTAGGACTGTTGTACTCATGCCATTTTATGGCATAAGCGTATCCATTGGACGATCCGTACATTTTTGCTTCCAAAGTTGCAGGCTTGGTCAACTTATTGGCAGTAATCGTTAGGGGTGTTTTAATTTCTGCATAAGGCAACCCAAACGCCAAAGGCATAGTCCATGCTGTTACATCATAAAACAAACTGTCTTTATAGTTAAATGTTTTTTCAAATACGGTTTTAATGATTTTAAATTGCTTCTGTGATGTTGGAATCAAAAAAGCACTGCCCGATTTAAAGGACTTGCCTTCTACCGTCATGTCTGCTGTAAGCGGATAAATATCCACTTCATGTCTGAGCAACATTTCAATAAAAATATTGGTTTTGGCTTTATCCTGATGGTCGCCAAATACAAATGCTTTAACAGGATAGGCATTGGCTTCTTTAATGGTTTCCTTAAAAAATTCACGTTGGTATCCCAACATATCTTGCCGCAATCCATTGGCTGCAGCTAGGGTTGACAATGTGGTTGTAAATTGATTTCGTATGGTAAATGGAAACGTCAATAAACCATTATCGGTTTCTTGCAAATGCCCTCTACTACTGGCTTGTTCAAATAAAATACCAACGGCACCGTTGATATCAGGATAAGTAGATCCCTTTCCATAGTAGAAATCGTCATAGCCTTCTTTAGTAAAGTATAAAGAGCCAATACTGTCAAGAAATTTAGCATGGTATTGGCCGATGGCAGCTGTTAACTCTTGGTTTTTATTTGGCGTGTTCGGATTTACTCTTGATGGTACACCAGGTTGAAAAAAGAAAGACGCATTGCTGCCCATTTCATGATGGTCTGTTAAAATATTGGGCTTCCAAGCATGGTAAAGTGCCAATCGATTTCTGCTTTCTTTGTGTTGTGCAGGCAACCAATCTCTATTTAAATCAAACCAATAATGATTGAATCGCCCGCCCGGCCAAACCTCATTAAACTCTCTTGCATTGGGGTCACTTACAGGGGTAAAACTCTTGTGCATATTCACCCAATTGGCAAATCGATTTAACCCATCTGGATTAAATGATGGGTCTAAAATAATGACAGTATTTTTTAGTAATTCATCTATCGCTTTCCCTTCTGCTGCAGCTAAATAATAAATGGCTAATAAAGCAGCATTGGCCCCACTACTTTCATTGCCATGAATACTATATCCCATCCATACTACAACGGGCATTTCTGCAGTAGATAATTTGCCAGACTGTTCAGGATCGGTTAATGCCAAATGCTGTTGTCTGATTTGTTCAAGTCTTTGATGGTTCGCTGGAGAAGTAATGATTAAAGCCAATTGCTGTCTGCCTTCATTAGTTAAACCCAACGGCTGCAAGACCATTCGATTAGATGCTTGATCCACTGCTTTAACATATTGTACCAATCGATCGTGGGTAACATGCCATTCTCCCACTTCATGTCCTATCACACTTGCAGGTGTAGGGATACTCGGTTGATACGATACATTTTTAGGTAAATAATAAGATAGCTCTTGCGCAGCAACATTGAAGATGACTGCATGCATCAATAACCAAAAGCAAATTTTCTTCATTACGGGTTGTTTATGCCGGTAAGTTACTGAAGAAAATCTTTACCTATGCATACATCTCAGCTCTTAATTCTTTTACCCTGGTATCTTCCATGTATTCATCAAAAGTCATCAACCGATCAATGATGCCCTTTGGCGTAAGCTCAATAATTCTATTGGCCACGGTTTGCATAAATGTATGGTCATGAGAAGTAATAAACACTATACCAGGAAAGGTTTGACATCCTTCGTTAAAGCTTTGAATACTTTCCAGATCCAAGTGGTTCGTTGGCTGATCTAAAATCACCAAATTAGGATTCTGTAACATCATTCTGCTCACCATACAACGCACTTTTTCTCCCCCACTTAATACGTTGGTTTTCTTTTGGATATCGTCGCCACTGAACAACATTTTACCCAAGAACCCTCGGATAAAAGGCTCATCAGCATCTGTAACATGAGGTGGCACAAATTGACGCAACCAATCCATCAAACTCAAGCCCTCTTTAAAAAATTCATTGTTTTCTTGCGGTAAATATGCCTTAGTAATGGTCGTCCCCCACTCATATTTACCCCCTTCAATGGCAGCATTTTCAGTAATGATGTCAAAGAAAGCGGTGATGGCTAATGGGTCTTTGCTTAAGAAAGCAATTTTCTCTCCTTTGTTAACACTAAAGGAAACCTTGTCAAATAGTTTTCTGCCATCAACTGATTTGCTGAGATTTTCAACATTCAAAATTTGATTGCCCACTTCACGCAGTGGTTGAAAAATAATGCCAGGATATTTTCTATTGGATGGTTCAATTTCTTCAATGGTTAATTTCTCCAACGCCTTTTTTCTAGAAGTGGCTTGTTTACTTTTAGAAGCATTTGCAGAAAATCGTGCAATGAAATCTAATAATGCTTGACGCTTCTCCTCATTCTTTTTATTCTTGTCGTTGATTTGACGACTCATCAATTGACTACTCTCGTACCAGAAAGTATAGTTACCAGTAAATACTTTAATTTTTGAACGATCCACATCAGCCACATGGGTACAAACCGTATCTAAAAAGTGACGATCGTGACTCACTACCAACACGATGTTTTCGTAGTCTGCTAAGAAATTTTCTAGCCAACCAATTGTTTCAATATCCAACCCGTTGGTAGGCTCATCTAATAATAAAATATCAGGGTTTCCAAACAAAGCTTGCGCCAACAAAACCCTTACTTTAAAGTTACTTGGTATTTCGCTCATCAAGCTTTGGTGCATATCGTCGTGCACGCCTAAGCTGTTTAAAAAACTAGCAGCATTGCTTTCAGCTTCATATCCACCCATTTCTCCAAACTCCGCTTCTAGTTCACCAGCTCTCATTCCATCTTCTTCAGAAAAATCTTCTTTAGCATACAATGCATCTTTTTCATGCATTACGTCCCAAAGACGCTTATGCCCCATCAAAACAGTATTTAATACGGTGCAATCGTCAAACTCAAACTGATTTTGTTTCAGTACCGCCATTCTTTCCCCAGGGGTGATTTCAACTGTCCCTTTATTGGGCTCAATTTCTCCACTCAAGATTTTTAAAAAGGTAGACTTCCCTGCACCATTGGCGCCAATAACGCCATAACAGTTCCCTTTGGTAAAATTGATATTGACTTCATCAAAAAGAACCCTTTTGCCATAAGCGAGGGTAATATTGCGTGCACTAATCATTGAATTATCCGTTTTCGGCTGCGAAATTAGGATTTTACAAGCGGATTTTGGAAATGATTAACAATGACGGCCTAAAATGCCCTTATACAAAGCGGTTTTTAATTTTTTGAGCCACAATGCCCATTTTTTGCCAGATCCGTTTGAATTCGGAAATGGGCTGAAAATCATGCCATTGGGTTAATCCCAGGTAATGGAAAAACTGTTGTTGAAACCATTTTTCACCCACATAACTTTGATAAATGGGTTTTCTTTGAACAAAATGAATCACACTTGGCATCTCAATGTATGGCATTGTTGCAAAATGATTCCATTTTGACGCAAGCGGCAACCATTGATTGGCTAACACTACATTTAAACCATATTGATCTGGATAATTGGCGTATGACACATTCGCTTTAATGCATTGAATTAATTGCGCTGTAATGGATTGTTGACGCCAAGCTTTCAAGTTTATCAAGAGTAAACCCGAATTGAAATAAGGCATTTTACCAGACATCCCTAATGCTTTGTAATTCTTAACCCCTCCCCACGCATTATCAAAGGTTTTTACCCGAGGGTCAGTTACTGCAGCAATAATATGCTGAGACATATCTAAGGCAAACAATTCAGCCAGATTGGCTTGAACAATCATATCCACATCCATATACAACACAGTCTCAATGGAAGCGTCCATGAAATAAGGTATAAAAAACCGCATGTAAATATTCGGTGGATAAGATGTAAAGTCTAGAGGCAGTTGCATGCCTTGAGGCACCAATCCATCCATATCAATCCAATTCAATTGGGAGATGGTTGGGTTAATGGATTCTTCAAGCTTTGCTTTGTTTAAGTCACTGACTTGATCGTTGACAATATTAAACACCAATTGGGTGGAAGGGTCAATAAATGATTCTGCAGACTTGATGAGTGCAGCCAACATTATCACAAAATGATCATCCGTTGTAACGACTATTTGTAAAGTTGTTTTCATGTACAATAGATCCGTTATTTGATGGTGTAGATTACCATTCAGCTCTTGCAGATGGATTTACCGATAATGATTCAAATTGTTGTTGCAAAAATTTATGGTAACCAGTAATGGCAATCATTGCAGCATTATCCGTGCAATAACTGAAGTCTGGAATAAACACTTCCCAGCCTTTTTTAGCGCCCAAAGCTAACAACCCATTTCGTAAACCACTATTGGCACTCACCCCACCTGCAATACAAACTTGTTTTACATTGGTTTGGTTCACCGCTTTGACCAATTTTTTCAAGAGAATCTGTACAATCGTGTGCTGAACTGATGCACAAAGATCGGCTAAATTGGATGCAATAAATTCTGGTGTTTGCTTTTGTAAAAAATACAACACGGAGGTTTTTAATCCGCTAAAAGAAAAATTCAAATCAGGTATTTGCGGTTCAGCAAATTTAAATTTTAGCGGATCACCTTGTTTGGCATATTGATCAATCAATGGACCACCAGGATAAGGTAAGCCTAATAGTTTAGCTGTTTTATCGAAGGCTTCGCCAGCAGCATCGTCAATGGTTTCACCAATAACGGTTAGGTCTAGGGGGGATTTAGCCAATACAATTTGTGTGTGCCCGCCACTTACAGTTAAACACAAAAAAGGAAATGAAGGTTGGTGTGTTGGAATCAAATTGGCCAATACATGGGCTTGCATATGATGCACCCCTATCAATGGAATTTGTAATGACAGCGACAATGATTTTGCAAATTGCGTTCCTACCAATAAGCTCCCAATTAAACCTGGTGCTTTGGTAAATGCAATGGCATTCAAATCAGACAAACCAATATTGGCAGCTTTTATTGCTTGATCTACAACCGGTACAATATGTTGCATATGTGCCCTACTAGCCAATTCAGGTACCACCCCACCATATTGCTCGTGTACGGCTTGAGACGCAATGATATTACTTAAGATAGCCCCATCGGTGCATACAGCTGCTGCTGTTTCATCACATGAAGATTCAATGGCCAAAATAGTTACACCCATCCAACAAAAATACTATTTAGTTCTGATGGCAACTACAGGATCCATTTTTGCAGCAATTGATGCGGGAATAATGCCTGCCAACACGCCTAACACAATACAAATGCTAAGCCCTAAGATGACAATATTGGGTGCAATAAAAATGGGGAACGGTAATACAGAACTCAATACCAATGAGAGGAGCCAAACCAAACTTAGCCCCACCAATCCCCCAATAATGCATAAAAATGCACTTTCTAACAAGAATTCGGTTAGGATGGTACTTCTCTTAGCACCAATGGCTTTTTTCAAGCCTATTTGACTGGTTCGTTCTCGTACAGTCACAAACATAATATTGGCAACACCAAATGCACCTACAATCAAACTCAAGCCAGCAATGGCCCAGCCGCCAGCTGTTACTTGACCAAAAAAGCCATTTACTTGTTCACTAAACATGGCCACATCATTGCAAGTAAAATTATCTTCTTGTGTTGGGCTCAACTTTCTTAACTGTCGCATGACGCCATTTAATTCATCTTGCAATGCAGAAGAAGCGATATTGTTTTTTCCTTGAACAATGATATTTGGATTACTGGTTTCAGGACTAAATATACTGGCAAAATAACGGTAAGGCACAATCATGCATTCATCATAATTAAAGCCCCCAATTAAACTTTGGCCTTGTTTTTTAATGACCCCAACTACATATACTTTGCGCCCCCCAAAAGAAATTTCTTTACCCACGGCTTTTTCAGGCTTGCCATACAATTCCTCTGCAACTCTATAACCAATGATGCCAACGGTAGCGCCTCGTTGAAAATCAGATTCAATTAAATAACGACCTTGATCAATATCAATCGTTTGAATGCTATTGAACTCACTGGTAACACCGTAAATACTGGTATTGGATAAGATATTATCTAAGTAACTAAAGTTGACATTTGTACTAACGAAAAAAGCAGCAAATGAAGCCAATTCGCTTTTTTGCTTAATTACATCCAACTCTTCAATTTTAACATTGGGGCGCTTCATGTATTTCCACCAAGGATAATCAGGCCCACCACCATAATTCCATTTGTCAATATAGATGGTATTGCTGCCTAAGGTCTTAATATCGGTTTGCACTTTTCTTTCAAGACTATCCACCGTTGCCAATACACCAATGATGCAAAAAATACCAATGGTTATGCCAAAAAGCGATAAGAAGGTTCTTAGCTTATTTACTTTAAGTTCCTGCAATGCCATGCGGAAGCTGTTCCATAAAATACTCAGTAATTTAACCATACCCAAATGTACGGTTATTCATTACGCCATTGAAGCGGATTTTATGTAAACGGTTGAAAGCAATGTTAAAGCAGTCTAGAGAAATGACCACATCAAATTCAACAGGGCTATATAAACGGTTTTAAATACAACCAAACTCTTCCAATATTGTATATATAAATGAGTTAAATTTGCCGAGATTTAATCAAATATAATCTTGCTATATGACCTGGAAACAAGTCTTTACATCGTCTGTTGGGAAAAAACTGGTTATGGGATTAACCGGTATTTCATTGGTATTGTTTTTAATTGTGCATGCTGGCATCAATGCTTGTGTGTTCGCCGATTTAGCCAATCCAAATGAAAATGGTGAAATGTTTAATAAAGCAGCCCATTTTATGGGATCAACCGTTTTGATCCGTTTGATGGAAATAGGCCTATTTGCGGGGATTATCTTACATATTTATCAAGGGTATTTGTTAACGCTAGAAAACAATCAAAAAAGAGCGGTTGGATATGCAGTCACTTATAAAGACGGCAGCAAATGGTACAGCAGAAGCATGGGCTTATTGGGTACATTGATCCTAATCTTTTTGATTTTACACCTCTACCATTTCTGGGTTTCAGCCCGATTTACGCATAAAGGATTAGAGCCAGTAACATACAATGGCGTTGAAATGCACAATATGTTTGGTTTAATGAAAGCCACATTTAGTGAATGGTGGATCATTGCTGTTTACACTGCTGGCTGTATCTCATTGGCATACCACTTAGCGCACGGTTTTCAAAGTGCATTTAGAACAATGGGTGTATACAATAATCGATATACTACAATGCTAACCAGTGTTGGTTATGCATACTCAATCATTATTGCATTGGCCTTTATTTTAATGCCGCTCAGCTTTAAATTGGGCTGGATCGGTTAATTAATTCAAGTATATTCAAATCATCATAAACCTTTGGATCTATGTTAAATGCTAAAATTCCTTCAGGACCATTAGAGAATAAATGGGCTGACTATAAGGGACATTGCAAACTAGTAAACCCGGCCAACAAACGGAAGTTGGAAGTGATTGTTGTAGGTACTGGCCTTGCGGGCGCTTCAGCAGCGGCTTCTTTAGGTGAGTTGGGATACAAAGTAAAAGCATTTTGTTTTCAGGATTCACCCAGACGTGCACACTCTATTGCAGCACAAGGGGGTATTAATGCGGCTAAAAACTATCAAAACGATGGCGACAGTGTCTTCCGTCTTTTTTATGATACCATTAAAGGGGGGGATTACAGAGCAAGAGAAGCCAATGTGCATCGCTTAGCTGAAGTAAGTACCAATATCATAGACCAATGTGTGGCCCAAGGGGTTCCATTTGCAAGAGAATATGGTGGCTTGTTGAGCAACCGTTCTTTTGGTGGTACTCAGGTACAAAGAACTTTTTATGCTGCAGGACAAACTGGGCAGCAATTATTGATTGGTGCATACCAAGCCCTTGAACGTCAAGTTGCTTTAGGCAATGTAACCATGTACAGCAGACACGAGATGTTGGAAGTAGTAACCATAGATGGCAAAGCTAGAGGGATTATTGCCAGAGACTTAGTCAATGGTCAATTAGAAAGACATTTCGGGCATGCCGTTTTATTGTGCTCAGGTGGATACGGCAACGTATTTTATTTGTCAACCAACGCAATGGGCAGCAACGTAACTGCTGCATGGAAAGCGCATAAAAAAGGGGCAGCATTTGCCAATCCTTGTTTTACACAGATTCACCCAACTTGTATCCCAGTAAGTGGCGATCACCAAAGTAAGTTAACCTTGATGTCTGAATCATTGAGAAACGATGGTAGAATTTGGGTGCCTAAAAAACAAAACGATACAAGAAAAGCAACCGATATTCCAGAAGAAGAAAGAGACTACTATTTAGAAAGAAGATATCCAGCATTTGGTAACCTTGTACCAAGAGACGTAGCTTCAAGAGCTGCTAAAGAGCGTTGTGATGCAGGCTATGGCGTAGGCAGCAGCAAGCAAGCAGTTTATTTAGATTATGCAGATGCCATCTTAAGATATGGTAAAATTGAAGCAGGCAAGCAAGGCAAATCTAATTTACCAGAATCAGATATTATTGCGCTGGGTAAAGAAGTGGTGAAAGCCAAATATGGCAACCTCTTTGATATGTATGAAAAAATCACAGGTGAAAATCCATACGAAGTACCAATGAGAATTTATCCTGCGGTGCATTATACCATGGGGGGCTTATGGGTGGATTATGAACTACAAACTACTGTGCCAGGCTTATACGCTTTAGGAGAAGCCAACTTCAGTGACCACGGTGCTAACCGTTTGGGCGCGTCAGCCCTAATGCAGGGGTTAGCCGATGGCTATTTTGTTATCCCTTACACATTAGGTAACAATTTGGCAGATGAAATTTACAACAAAGCCATTGAAACCTCTCACCCCGCATTTGAAGAAGCAGAAAAAGCAGTCAGCGATCGCATTCATCAGTTGATGAATATCAAGGGTAAGCAGTCGGTTGAGAGTTTCCACAAACGTTTGGGTAAAATCATGTGGGACAAATGCGGTATGGCCAGAAATAAAGAGGGCTTAGAGCAAGCGATCAGAGAGATTCAGGCATTGAAGAAAGAATTCTGGAGTGATGTTCGCATTCCTGGTGAAATCAACGAAATGAATACTGAATTAGATAAAGCCAATCGCGTAGCAGACTTTATAGAATTAGGTGAACTCATGTGTGTAGACGCATTAAACCGTAACGAAAGTTGTGGTGGCCATTTCAGAGAAGAATACCAAACACCTGAAGGTGAAGCATTAAGAGACGACGCAGGGTTTATGTACGTATCTGCTTGGGAACTTAAGGGCGAACACCAATGGCAATTACACCAAGAGCCTTTGAATTACGAAGTCATTAAACCAACCCAACGTAATTACAAATAGTCAAGTAGCGCAAAGCATTGTTTAACTGAATTAATTTTAGCAAATGGAACATTATCATATGAATCTGAACCTTAAAGTTTGGAGACAAAAAAACAGCAAAACCAAAGGTGATTTCAAAACTTACCAAGTGAAAAACATTTCATCAGAAATGAGTTTCTTGGAAATGTTTGATGTATTGAATGAACAATTGATTACCGAAGGTGAAGAACCTGTTGCATTTGACCACGATTGTAGAGAAGGCATTTGTGGCATGTGTTCTATGTACATTAATGGTAAGCCACATGGTCCTTGGCAAGCCAATACTACTTGCCAACTGCATATGCGTGCTTTTAAAGATGGGGATACTATTGTGGTTGAGCCATGGAGAGCCAATGCATTCCCTGTAATCAAAGACTTAACAGTTGACAGAAGTTCTTTTGATAGAATCATTCAAGCAGGCGGTTATATCAGTGTGAACACTGGTAATGCTGTTGATGGTAACGCGCTTCCTATTAACAAAGACAATGCAGACAATAGTTTTGCAGCAGCCATGTGTATTGGTTGTGGCGCTTGTGTAGCAGCTTGTAAAAACAGTTCTGCTATGTTATTCTTAAGTGCGAAAGTAAGTCACTTAGCCCTATTACCTCAAGGTGAGCCTGAACGCAAATCAAGGGTCATGAATATGGTGGCACAAATGGATAAAGAAGGATTTGGTGCTTGTACCAATACCGGCGCTTGCGAAGCTACTTGTCCGAAGGAAATTTCATTGACCAATATTGCACGTTTAAATTCAGAATATTTAAGTGCTAGTTTAAGTGCTGACAAATAATTATTACGCATCCTAAAGTTGGCGTTTGTCAACTAATGATCAACAAGATAGCTTTGAAAATACAAAGTCCCGATTACTCGGGACTTTTTTTCTAGCCAAACAACACACCCTATCGTTTAATGAGATTGCCGGTTTTAGACACCATATGGTGAATGGCATTGTCTAAATCTTTAGCAGAATGTTGGATGCCATCCATCACCAACGAATGGGTTTCTGGATCATTGGGTACGTCTCGCATCAGTGCGGCTAATCCTAAAATATTGCTTAATGGGGCTCTTACAGTATGTGAACTCATGAAAGCAATTTCACGCAAATAGCCATTTTGTTCTCTGATCATTTGCTCTTGATGCATTGCCTTATTTTTCTCATTGATCAAGCGTTCGTACACCTGCCTTTCAAAGTAAATACCAATATAGGCAAACACTGCACAAAGCACTACAACAGCAATGGCATTGGTGGTAAACATTTTACTATAAATTGCATCAGAAATGTTTTGCCAATTGCTTTTTTCAGGTATCCATAAAATGGCTGCTGCAAAACTGAGTACACTGATGACGAAATAGCCAATCACTTCTGCTTTGTACTCTCTGGTATTACCCAGCATAAAGACCAAGGCAAATATGGTGGGGATAATGAATAAATAGCCACCTGCTTTCAGACCTTCTACCATTGTAATCGCATATAAAAAAGCATTCACAGTAATCACAACACTGGCATTTTTATACCTACTGAATCCATGATAATCCAATACCATGATGGCGCAAATGGCCATAGCAAAAGCGTACAATAAATACGCAGACATCCACAAACCCCTTGAATGGTTCACGATGCCCGTACCTAAAATGACGGTGAGTGCAACGGCACCAAAATAGACCAATCTGCGAGAGGCAGCCCTTTGTTTTGATAAGATGGAGACCATATTACTTGCGTTTGTATTAGATATACGAAATACAAGCTGATTCGGATTTGTGCAAGTTTTTGAGTACTTTTCAATAGAAAATAAACGAACATGAACATTAAATATCTGGTTGGCATCTTTTCGCTTTTGGCGATTGGTTGCAAAGAACAAAATAATATGACAAAAACACCCTACCAATGGCCTACTGTTGCTGCACCAATAGCAGAGCAGAAAGAACATATACGCATTTTACATGGCGATACAGTACCCGACCCTTTTTATTGGATGATTGATTATTTCAAAAAAGGACCAGACAGTACTGAAGTGGTGAATTATTTGAAAGCTGAAAATGCGTACACTGATCAAATGATGGCAGGCACCAATGCTTTTCAATCCAAGCTATTTAATGAAATGAAAGCAAGGATCAAAGAAAAAGACGAGTCGGTACCTGTGTTCAGAAATGGGTATTTCTATTATACAAGAGTAGAAGTTGGTAAGCAATATTATAAGTATTGCAGAAAAAAAGGCAGTTTAACTGCTAAAGAAGAAATTTTATTGGACGTAGATCAAATGGCAGAAGGCAAGCCCTACTATAATGTAACGGGCATGAGTGTAAGCCCGAATAATCAGTTCTTAGTATTTGGCATTGATGAGGTTTCAAGAAGACAATATACACTTCACATTAAAAATCTAGAAACCGGGGCCATTTTAACAGATTCCATCAAAGGCACTAATGGTTATGGTGTATGGGCCAATGACAACCAAACCATTTTTTATACACTCAATAATCCAGTAACACTGTTGTCTGAAAAAATATTAAGACACCAAATGAATAGTACCGTTCCAGATATGTTGGTTTATGAAGAAAAAGACAAGAGCAATTATATTGGTGTTGGCAGATCAAAAAATGGACAATATATTTTCATAGCGTCACAAGCAACTTTGTCTTCTGAAGTTTGGTACATCAAAGCCGATCAGCCAACTGCAAGCTTTACGTCTTTTCAACCACGTCAACCAAATGTATTGTATGATGTAGAAGCCCTTAATGATCGCTTTGTCATTAGGACCAATGCCAACGCTTTGAACTTTAAAGTAATGGAATGCCCTTTGGATAAAACCAATAGCATGTATTGGAAGGAATTGATTCCACATAGAGCTGATGTATTGGTACAAAGTGTTGAAGCATTTAACCAATTCATAGTGGTGACAGAGCGCAAAAATGGGTTAATTCAGTTGCGTATAAAGCAACATAATACTGATGAAGCACATTATATCAATTTTGGGGAACCTGCATATACGGCCGGCTTAGGCGCCAATCCCGAGTTTAATACCAATACCATACGTTATGTATACACGTCATTAACCACCCCGAATTCTGTATATGATTATGATGTTAAGTCAAAATCAAAGACACTCAAAAAGCAACAAGAAGTAGTCGGCGGATATAATCCCAAAGACTATACCACTGAACGCATTTATGCAACTGCCAACGACGGCACCAAGATTCCCATTTCATTGGTCTACAAGAATGGCTTTAAAAAAGACGGGAATGCCCCCCTACTACTGTATGCCTATGGTTCTTATGGTTACAGCTTAGACGCCGATTTTAGTAGTACGATTTTAAGCTTACTCAATAGAGGATTTGTGTATGCACTTGCACATATTAGAGGTGGGGAAGATTTGGGCAGACAATGGTATGAAGATGGGAAGTTGTTAAAGAAGAAAAACTCATTTACGGATTTTATCAATTGTGGAGAATACCTGGTGAAACAACAGTATACCAGTAGTCAACACTTATATGCAAATGGTGGAAGTGCAGGCGGATTGCTGATGGGCGCAGTTGTGAATATGGCGCCAGATTTATGGCATGGCGTGATTGCAGAAGTACCCTTTGTAGATGTGGTCAATACCATGCTAGATGAATCCATCCCTTTAACCACGAATGAATTTGATGAATGGGGTAATCCGAAAGAAAAAGCATACTACGAATATCAAAAAAGCTATTCGCCTTATGAAAATGTAGCCAAGAAAGCCTATCCACATCTATTGGTGACAACGGGTTTGCATGATAGTCAAGTACAATATTTTGAACCGGCCAAATGGGTAGCCAGACTCAGAACCATGAAGACCGATAAAAATGTATTATTGTTCAAGACCAATATGGATTATGGCCATGGTGGCGCATCTGGCAGATTTGATTACTTAAAAGAAACAGCTTTAAATTATGCATTCTTACTGGCTTTAGAAGGCATACTAGATTAGGCTTAAGCAAGCTGCATGGCAAACTCTTTTTTTAAATTTAAGCAGTTTACAGTTCACCAAGACAAAGCTGCAATGAAAGTGTGTACAGATGCTAGCCTCTTTGGCGCATGGACTGTGCATCATGTATCATTGAATCAGTTACAAACGATTGCAGATATTGGTACTGGTACTGGATTGTTGTCATTGATGTTGGCACAGGCATCAACTGCCACCATTGATGCCATTGAAATAGATGCCGACGCAGCAGAGCAAGCTGCTGTGAACTTTCAAAATAGTCCATGGTTTAAACGGCTCAACATACATCATACTGCTATAGACAATTTTTTAGCATCTACCAATCAAACATATGATTTGATCATTTGCAATCCGCCTTTTTTTAATCAGCAATTAAACAGCCCAGCAGCACAACGAAATCTGGCCATGCATGATACAGGACTTAGTTTGCCTGCACTCGCCACATGTTTGAAAAAAGCCCTCAAGCCTTCGGGCATTGCCGCCATATTATTGCCTTGGTACAGAGCAGAAGAATGGAAAATATTGGCCAAAGCTTCGGGCTTTTTTTGTATCAAAGAAACCGCCGTTAAACAGACGGAAACACATACCTATTTCAGATCAATGATGCTAATGTCGTTGCATGAGGATACGCAGCATTTTGATGAAATCATAATCAAACAGGGCAATGACTACAGTGAAGCATTTATTGATTTATTAAGGTCTTATTACTTGGCTTTTTAAAGAATATAGACATGCAATGCTCATTTAAATAACTAACTTAGTGCAATGAAATGGCTAAACGGAATGATGGGTTTGTCTACCTGCTTTATACTTGCATGCAGCAGCCCTAAAAAAGACTATTTGCCTGCAGAAAATGGATTGGATGCAGGAAGAGAATACATTGATGCTTGCTTAAAAGGCGATTTTTCTAAAGCAGCATTCTATATGGTTCAGGATGAACCAAACAAAACCATCCTGGCATCTATAGAGTCCGCTTATAGAGAAAAAGATAAAGAGGGTCGTCAAGAATTAAGATTGGCTTCTATCAATATCAAAGAAGTGGTTGAACCCAATGATTCAACGGTTGTGCTCATACACAGTAATTCATTAGATACGGTTTCTGTGAAAACAATTATCATTAAGAGAAATAATAATTGGCAAGTAGACGTTAAACAATCAAACAAATAAATTATGAATCAAACGACTGTTTTACATCCTTGGCATGGTGTTCATTTTGGAGAAAACGCACCACGCGTAGTGAATGCGGTAATTGAAATTCCGCAAGGATCAAGATGTAAATATGAAATAGACAAGCCAAGCGGATTACTTAAGCTTGATCGTGTTATTTTTTCTTCTTTTTATTACCCAATCAATTATGGATTTATTCCTCAAACATATGGTGGTGATAAAGACCCTCTGGATATTTTGGTAATTACCTCTTTGCCTGTGCAGCCTTTAACATTAATGGAAGCAAAAGTGATTGGTGTGATGCAAATGATAGATGGTGGTGAACCAGATGATAAAATTATTGCTGTAGCTGCCACTGACCCTGGCGTAAACCACTACAATAACATTGAAGAACTGCCCAGACACTTCTTTGATGAACTCAGACATTTCTTCCAAGAATACAAAAGACTTGAGAAAAAAGAAGTATTGGTAGAAGACTTTGGAGACAAGGCCAAAGCTTTAACCATTGTAGAGGAAGCCATCGCATTTTATAAAGAAACGTTTGTAAAATAATCATTGTATGAGTGCCACTACCCTGCTGATCTTGGTCATCATTGGCCTAGCTGCTGGCTTTTTAAGCGGCTTAGTAGGAATTGGGGGTGGCATTATTATGGTACCTGCTTTAGTGTTTTTCCTTGGGCTTACCCAAAAACAAGCCCAAGGAACTTCACTCGGTGTACTCATGTTACCCGTTGTTGCATTAGCTGTATGGCAATATCATAAACAAGGGCATATCAATGTCAATCATGTTTGGATTATTGCTATAGCATTTATTTCTGGGGGGTGGCTAGGCAGTAAACTTGCGTTGCAATTGAGTGACAACAATATGAAGAAAATCTTTGCAGTTGTCATGCTCCTCTTAAGTATAAAAATGTTGTTTTTTGACAAATCTGTTAAAACTACAGCAGCTGCTACAACAAAAAATGAACAAACTGCAGTTCATTAGTCAGAGTTTTCAATTTGCACCTTATCTTTGCTAAAAATCTAGGAATCATGGAAGCAAAACAATCCACTGGTAAATATTGGGCCCTATTCTTTTTCTGGCTTGCCGCTTTAATTGTACTCTTATTTGTTTACCGTGAATTCTTTTGGTTAGCATTACCAGGCACTGTGACTTATTTTGCCAAGGGTATGGATTTAATGTAATTGCTTCCCTTCAATCAACCTTTTTACGATTCTCAATTGGTGAGTTCTTTCCCCCGTATCGGTATTTAGTATGCCGGCCTGATCAATTCTGTCTATACGCACTTTGCCTGAAGCATGGATAATGGTTTCCGGACTGAGCATAATGCCAACATGGGTTATTTTGCCATCAGCATTATCAAAATATGCCAAATCCCCGCATTGTGCTTCAGCCAGAAAGCCAATATCATTCCCTAATTCAGCTTGTTGATAGGCGTCTCTTGGTAAGTAATGATTGAAATAGCGATACACTTGTTGAACAAAGCCGCTGCAATCGATCCCCCAAATAGATCTACCACCCCACAAATAAGGGGTATTTAAAAACAAATGAGCAATTTGTTTGAAGAGGGCTGCATCAAAACTTTGTTCGGATGGATCATGTACTTGACCTGTATACGCCATTTTCATCCCAGCAATATCAATGGCTGATTGACGCATCAAACCAATAGATGCGCCAAATGGTACTTGCATGGGCGTTTCATTAATGAAAACAGTATTCATGTAAGCTGGTGCTATTTGATTATGCAGATTGCTGCGCAAAACATCTGGCAATAAAGCCAACTGTGCACTTTGACACCAACCCTCATATCCATCCACCAACATACGCAGCTTAACAAAAGACCCTGTTGGTAATTGTGCATTGCCTTCAATGATTTCAGCCAATTCACCAAAAAGTATTTGACTCACCATTTCACTTCGGTGCGCTGCTTCTGCCCTTAAAGGCGCAACGGCAACAATACATATTACAAAAGCCATGAATAATTTTATTGAAAGATATGGAAATTTACAAGGTTTGCATCTTAACAAAAATGCTTTAATTTAAACAGTGATTAACACAGCATTTAAACATATCACCGATTCAGAGTTACTCAAAAAGTATCAGTCAGACTTGAATAAAGAATGGTTGGGTATTTTATTACAACGCTACACCATGTTGCTACTGGGCGTTTGCATGAAGTATTTAAAAAATGAAGAAGAAGCAAAAGATGCCGTACAACAGATTTTCTTAAAAGCTTTGGGCGAACTAGAAAAATACCCAGTAGACTATCCAAAAAGTTGGCTTTATAAAATTGCTTGTAATTTCTGTTTAATGCAGTTAAGAGACCGGAAACAATTGGTGTCGATGGATCAAAGTCCTGAACTAATGGACATAAAAGACAATGACAATGACGCTTTACTCACCAAAGAAGTCAATCTGACGCTTTTGGCACAGGCTATAGAAGAACTGAGTAATGACCAAAAAACTTGCATAACTTTATTTTACTTACAAAAAAAGAGTTACCAGCAAATCAGTGACATAACAGGCTATAGCTTATTGCAGGTGAAAAGCCATATTCAAAATGGGAAAAGAAATCTCAAGATTTTGATAGAGAAAAAACAAACAGTTGAATGAGCCAATGGAACAACATATTTAAAAAGGAAGCTGATGTTTCAGAGGAGGAATTATTGCAATACCTCAATCAAGAATTATCAGAAGCTGAGATGCAAGCCATTGAGGAAAAAATGGCTGATTCTGCATTTCATCAAGACGCATTGGAAGGGCTGGCTCAGATTAACAACAAATCATCCATACAATCGATTACGAATAGCCTGAATCAACAATTATCCAAACAAATCAGTCGCCGGAATAAACGAACCAAAAAAAGACCCATTCAAGACCAGCAATGGCTTATCGTTGTTGTGTTATCCGTACTAATTTTAAGCATTGTCGGCTATTTATTGATCCATTTCTACCGTTAATCCCTACAATACTGTTGGATCAAGGCCTGATGCTTGGGATAAGTCGCTGACAATTGGCTAGCAGTTGCCAACTCAAAATCCTCAAAGACAAAACCTGGCGATACTGTACAGCCCACCAACGAGTAATCACCTGTTGTACTGGATGCAAACCAAGCACCAGCAGGCACCATTGCCTGAAATTGCTCCCCATTGGCCCAATTGTTCCCCAAGCGAATCAATTCATATTGTCCATTAACATGTAACACATGAATGTCTACTGGTGCACCTTGGTAAAAATGCCAACATTCGTCTGATTGAATCCGATGAAACGCGGAAAAGGTTTCCTTCACTAACAAAAAATAAATAGCAGTAGCGCTATGCCTCGGACCAGAAAAAGCAGCCGGCAAACTATGCTGAGGGTGCATTAAAGGAGATCGATAGGTCTCTCTATAATAGCCGCCTTCAGGGTGTGGAGATAACTTATAAAATGCAATCAGGTCTTGTACAAATTGTTCCATCATTATGATAATATGTTCTTCAATAGCGCAATTTAAACATAGTTGCATCATTGAGGCCAATATTTACTCAGCCGCTTCACTTAATGTACTTTTTACACGATATGGCGTGTTATTTTTATTAAGAAAGGCTTAAAATATAATATTATAAAATTTAAAATGTTTAAAACCCTAGCGAGGGAGAAACCAAATAATCAGTTGAAAATCAATTAAAATTTGAAAATAAACCGATGATTCATTCAAAAAAATTCATTAATAATTAACATTATTATATTTTATATGTATAATTATTGAACAATTTTTAAATTTTATTAACTATTTTCAACCAAGTAAATAATATTATAAATAAAAGTTATTTAAATTATGTACCAGAAAAAACTAAACTTTTACAACGTCACACCTTTTGTGGTTTTATTGATTGTGGCCATTTTAGCCATTTTTGCTCCCCCAGAATTAAGCTTCGAAGATAAGAACGGGGCATACAATGGAGCGGATATCGCTTGGATCTTAGTGGCAACGGCGTTGGTCTTTTTAATGACGCCAGGTTTAGCCTTTTTTTATGGAGGCATGGTACATCGCAAAAATGTGATTTCCACCATGATCAAAAGCGTAGTAGCAACCGGAGTGGTAACCATTATTTGGGTTACGGTAGGCTACAGTTTATGCTTTGGCGAATCAATTGGCGGCATCATTGGCAATCCAACAACGTATTTGTTCATGAAAGGGGTGAATGGTGGAGCACCTTGGAGTTTAGCACCTACGATTCCATTGGGCTTATTTGCACTCTTTCAACTAATGTTTGCCATCATCACACCTGGATTAGTAGTGGGTGCCGTTGCTGAAAGAGTAAAGTTTACATCTTACATTTTATTCATTGCATTATTTAGTTTATTAGTATACGCACCAATTGCGCATTGGACTTGGCATCCAGAGGGTTTCCTTTTTAAGATGGGTGCTTTAGACTTTGCAGGCGGAACAGTTGTTCATATTTCAGCTGGATGTGCGGCTTTAGCAGGCGCATTGGTGTTGAAAAGAAGAAAAGCCCATTTAGACCAAATAGAAATTCCTCCAGCCAATATACCATATGTGTTAATTGGCACTGGTTTACTATGGTTTGGTTGGTTTGGCTTTAATGCTGGTTCTGCATTAGGCGCAAACGCTTTGGCTGTATCTGCTTTTGCTACAACCAATACTGCTGCAGCATCGGCTGGTTTGTCATGGATGTTTTTTGATGTCATGAGAGGAAAGAAACCATCTGTTCTCGGCTTTTGCATCGGTGCAGTGGTTGGCTTGGTAGCCATTACACCAGCAGCTGGATTTGTTGCTGTGCCACAAAGTATATTCATTGGATTTATTGCAGCCATTATTTCAAATTTAGCGGTTTACTACAAGTCAAAATCTTCATTAGATGATACATTAGATGTGTTTCCTTGTCACGGTGTTGGCGGGATGGTTGGTATGTTAATGACAGGAATTTTCGCTACAAAATCAGTGAATGGTGCTGGAGCTGAAGGCTTATTGTATGGCAATCCTACATTTTTTATCATTCAAGTGAAAGCGCTATTTATTGTTGTAGCGTTCAGTTTTACCGTGTCGTTAGGCATCTTCAAATTGATTAGCGTGATGTTGCCTTTGCGTGTAAGTTCTGAAGAAGAAGAATTGGGCTTAGATGCAACACAACACAACGAAAAATATTTACAGGGCACTTTATTGGTCTCTGAAAATGCTTAAATAAAACAGGGTACAGCCTGTAAAGAATTCTCTGATCAGAATTCAAGGCCGTACCCCTTATTAACTAAAAGTCAATACAATGTTAAAGAAAATTCTAGTTTCTTGCGCATCTTTATGTGCAACACTAAACGGTTTATGTCAAACAACCGAACCCGCAAAATCTACCACTACTGTGTCAGGCTATATTGATGGCTACTACAGAGCGCTTATTAAAGATGGCGGGGGCGTACATAACAACTATACCAGTTTTACCAACTCGTATAACTCGTTTAATCTTGGCATGGCCAGTATAAAAATTGATCAAACATTTGGTAAATTTTCCTCCACCTTAGATATAGGTGTTGGAAAACGAGTAGAAGAATTCTCATATAATGATAAAGACCTCTTGACTAATATTAAACAAGTGACTTTATCATTTGCGGCAACCAAATATTTAAAGCTAACAGCTGGAAAATTTTCAACCCATATCGGATACGAATTATTGGATGCAACCAGTAACAGAAACTATAGTATGTCATATGGGTTTTCATATGGACCCTTTTTTCATACAGGCCTCAAAGCCGATATTGCTTTAGGGGGGAAATCTGCTCTAATGGTTGGGATTGTAGATCCAACAGATTATTCAACGGTCAATAGCACTCCAAAATACATCATTGCCCAATTCAGTACTGGAAGCAATAATGATAAAGTCAAAGCCTTTGTCAACTTTCTCCACGGAGATATTACTACGCAATACAATGTGGTAATGACTGCTGCATTGTCAAAAAAATTGAGCCTGGCATTTGACGGCAGTATTAATCATCAAAAAAATCCTGTTGGAAACAGCAGTTGGAATTCAGAAGCTGTTTACTTGAATTATGATTTTTCAGACAAATTTGGCATCACCCTAAGAGAAGACTTTTTCAATGACAGAGCCATCAACCCAATTGGTATTGGCAATATTAATGCAACCACTATTTCAGGGAAAATCAAATTCAACAAACTAACCATCATCCCTGAAATTAGAATGGACAATAGTACTGCGCCACTCTTTAATACCAAAACTGGCACCAGCCAAACTGCCTCTAATTTGTTGATTGCTGCGGTATACACTTTTTAACTGTTGAATTGAATTAGCCGGTCATTAAAACCTATAGCTATAGAGAATAACAAGCATCAGTTGTTGTAAGCATATATTTGTAATTCATCTGCAAATTCATGTTATGCGATATCAACTGGTTGCTTGTTTTCTTTCAATTTGTTTAGTGACCCAAGCACAAACAGACACCACTGAAGTATTTGACTATAGTAAGTTTGGGGATGCAGAAGGTGTAAAACGCTATGCCACCCAAAAAGTGCTGAATCAAACGCCACAACGCATTTTAAGCATTGGATATGAATACCATGGCGGATTTTCCATGCCAGGGGTTCCAGTAAATCCTATGCTTCCAGCCTTCCAAAACCTACAAGTCAATAGTGTTTCAGCCATACGTGCACAAGCCAATATTCCTGTTGTATCAACCAATAAAATTATTTGGCAAATGGGCGCCAATTATTGGTCTAGCCAATTTAATATTGCCCCTTCTGGAAGCAACAGTTTTGGGAATGCATTAAATAATCATGCTATGACCAGTGCTGGCATTAACACCACTATTTTTAAACCCATTAATGAGAAAAATTTTCTGATTTTTCAAGCCAGTGCTGATGTCAATGGAATTTTTCAGAAATTAAGTGATGTCAATCATCAAGCCATTACGTTTAGTGGTACGGTTATTTATGGATGGAAAACATCGGAGAAAAACATGATTGGTGCGGGTATTTCAAGAACCTTTAGGGCGGGTCAACTCTTGCATATCCCAGTGTTACTTTGGAATAAAACATTCAACGACAGATGGGGCATGGAATTGCTGTTGCCTGCAAGAGGTCATTTGAGATACAATATTTCTACTTCAAATATTTTGCAACTTGGTTTTGAATTAGAAGGTAACCAGTTTTGGATGAACTTACCCAATAGCCGCAATGGATCTGTTTTTATACAAAGAGGTGAGTTAAAACCAAGGATTAGTTGGGATAAAAAAATCAGTGGCTTTGTATGGTTCAGTGCACAAGCCGGGCTCAGATACAATTGGCGTTTTGATGTAACCAATCAATACAATGGCAAATCAAAAGACCAATTGTTTTTTACAAGCAATTTAGGCAACCCAATGTTTTTTAATATTGGGCTTCATTTTGTTTCACCTTAAGTTGACTATTTTGCCACTTGCTTAGTCCAAGTGTCCGTTCTGCCAATTAATGATACGCCAATAAACCCTCTTACTTCAAGAGTGTTGGCATTGATCATTTTAATGGTACATGAATAGGTATTGCCGTTTTTGGGATCGTAGATATTACCATCTTCCCAAATGTTTTTCTCTTTGTGCACAAAGCCCCAGATATTTACTAACCCAAGTATAGGGCGGGTTTTGGAAGCATCATCCGGATGATTTTTGTCTACTTTGGGTTTACCTGTTTCAGGATCATTTGGTTCTTTTAACCAAACAATTTTTCCTTGAAATTTCTCGCCATTTTTATAAATACGCACCATTGCATTGCCATCACCCGTTTTCCATACGCCTACAATACCATTGGGGTCTTCTTGAAACGTACTAAAACTTTGCATAGCAAAGCATGCAACCAACAAAAACAAAATCTTTTTAAAAGGGCTCATAACAAATCAATATGGTTTTAATAGATGTTCTTTAAAACATAAATATCCCAAAGTTTTGCGGCAAACCAATGGAGTTTTTAAACAACTAAGTTGTAAATGGTAGAGACATCATTTTAGTAGCACACTGAATAACAAAACCCAATCAAATTTGATTGGGTTTTTTGGGTTTTGGTGGAGCCGACCGGACTCGAACCGGTGTCCAAACATCGTGACCATTAGCTTTCTACATGCTTATTTCTTTATTAGTTGT
>JAIXYL010000030.1 GCA_027490265.1 Sediminibacterium sp. | reverse complement strand
TAATTCAGCAATAAAAGGCGTCATAAAAAAAATTTAATGAGTAATATATTGTTGGGCTAATTGAATAAATGATGTTAGTTGCGCTTCTTTTTGTTCGTTAGTCCAATGTAATTCTTTTTGCAAAATATCCGCTACTGCAGGCGCTAATTTAATGGCGGCTCTAGCATCTAAAAAGAGTAACCTGCTGCGGCGCGCTAGAAAATCTTCCACGGTACGGACATAGTTGATGCGCGCCGCAACAACCACGTCTACTACACGAATGGCATAAGGAATACCATAAAACGCGGCAAATTCATGACTCAAATATTCTCCCATTATGAGATCATCTAAAGTCAATTCCGCCGCTAAATCTGCAGCAGCCCCTAAATCGCCAATGGGCAAATCTTTGGTGATGCATTTTTTCGCACTCGATGAAGCGCCTGTGCCAGCCCCATCAAGCTTAGCCACAAAAACCGCATTATTCACCGCATCTTCAGCCATTTTTCGATACGTGGTCCATTTACCACCAGTGATGGTTACCATACGACTCAACGAAACAACCAACGTATGATCACGAGACAACAAAGAAGATATATTTGAACCCGATGATTTCACCAAAGGCCGAAGCCCAACAAATACACTTAGCACATCTTCCTTGGTAATGGATAAATTGGTGTAACGATTGAAATGTTCCAACACAAAATGAATTTCCTCGGCCAGGGGCAAGGGCTCCACGTCTATTTGATCCACATGCGTATCGGTTGTACCTATGACTACTTTGTCTTGCCATGGCACTGCAAAAAGTACACGACCATCATCCGTTTTAGGAATCATCATGGCATTCTTGCCTCTGAAAAATGTTGCATGCACTACTAAATGAATGCCTTGAGAAGGATAAACCAACGTATCTGCATCTGGATCATCCAATTGTAAAATTGAATCAGTGAAAACACCTGTTGCATTAATCACCGATTTGCAAGCAACGGTTCGATTTGACCCCCCCAGCGTATCTTCCAGCTCCACTCCTACAATAACGCCATTCTCTTTTTTAAAGCCAACGGCTTTGGTATAATTCATGACCACAGCACCATGCCGTACTGCAGTATGAACCAAATCGATACAGAGCTCTGCATCGTTGAATTGACCATCATAATACAAAATGCCACCCATTACTTTTTTAGGGTTGATATTGGGCAATAATTCCAAGGTTTTTTTTCGAGACAACAAGCGCGTTTTTCCCAAGGATAATTTGCCAGACAACACATCATAGAGCATTAAACCAGCACTATAATATATTTTTTCCCAGAGGCTAAAAACCGGCACTACAAAGGGTTGCGTTCTAGTAAGATGCGGCGCATTCTTAAGTAACCTACCGCGCTCGGCTAACGCCTCGCGCACCAACTTAAGATTGCCTTGTGCCAGGTATCGCACACCACCATGTACCAATTTAGTGGAGCGGCTAGAAGTGCCTTTTGCAAAATCAAATTGCTCAACCAATAAAGTTTTGTACCCCCGCGAAGCCGCATCCACAGCAGCGCCACAGCCTGTTGCACCGCCGCCGATTATAACAATGTCGTATATTAGATTATCCATTCTATTTTATCAATCAAACCTTAATAATTCATAGCCGCCCCTACCGCTTTGGCCCAACCTGCAGCAAGCCCATCACGATGACTCAACGTCATTTCAGGCGAGAAAACCCGATCCTTTTGCCAAATGCTTTGAATGTCGTCCACAGAGCTCCAAAAGCCAACAGCCAAGCCCGCTAAATATGCGGCACCCAATGCCGTGGTCTCCACAGTGGTGGGCCGCACTACCGCAGTTTGTAATAAATCTGCTTGAAACTGCATCAGCATATTGTTCACAGTAGCCCCGCCATCCACCCGTAATTCTTTGATAGACATACCAGCATCGGCTTCCATGGCTTTTAATACATCCATGGTTTGATAGGCAATGCTTTCAACAGCAGCACGGGCAATATGCGCACTGGTGGTGCCACGCGTAATACCCACAATCGTGCCGCGTGCATGTTGATTCCAATAAGGCGCGCCTAATCCAGCAAAAGCAGGCACCACATAAACCCCATCTGTAGCAGTAACTTCTGCAGCAAGGGTTTCAATATCCGCAGAAGTTCTAATAATTTTTAAACCATCACGCAACCATTGCACAACGGCGCCCGCAATAAAGACGGAGCCTTCCAAAGCATATTGGGTTACGCCATTAATTTGCCAAGCAATAGTCGTGAGTAATTGATTGGTAGACGCCACTGGCTTTTCGCCTGTATTCATCAACATAAAACAACCAGTGCCATAGGTATTTTTGACCATGCCAGGGACCGTACATTGTTGTCCAAACAAAGCCGCTTGCTGATCCCCTGCAATGCCTGCAATTGGTACAGGGTGCGATGTTAAAATGCTTTGCGTATGGCCATAGATTTCAGAAGAACTTTTAACCTGAGGGAGCATCGCTGCTGGGATACCAAACAACTCGAGTAAGCTTTGATCCCACTGTAAATCATGGATATTGTACAACATGGTTCGCGACGCATTCGATACATCGGTTACATGCACTTGACCATTGGTGAGTTTCCATACCAACCAAGTATCAATAGTGCCCATCAACAACTCGCCTTTTTCTGCACGAGCCCGCGCATCAGGAACATTGTCTAAAATCCATTTCACTTTGGTTGCAGAAAAATAAGCATCTACAATCAGACCTGTTTTTTGCTGAATGCTTGATGCATGGCCAGCAGCCTTTAATTGATCGCAATAATCAGCCGTTCTGCGGTCTTGCCAAACAATGGCATTGTAAACAGGTATGCCTGTTTGTTTGTCCCAAACTACTGTGGTTTCCCGTTGATTGGTAATGCCAATGGCGGCCATATGTTGAATGCTCAAACCCGCTTTGGTAATGGCTTCTGCGGCTACGCCTATTTGTGTACTCCAAATGTCGTTGGCATCGTGTTCAACCCAACCAGGCTGCGGAAAAATTTGTGTGAATTCTTTTTGTGCCGTAGAGACAATGGCACCTTTTTTATCAAAAACAATGGCTCTACTACTGGTAGTACCCTGATCAAATGATAGAATATATTGTTGCATGGTAAGCTTTGCAACAAGATAATGAAATTAGTTACATGAATTACTTAGATCGCAACCAAGGTGCGGGATTCTGCGCAACACTTTTGTCGTTCATGATCATGAATAATATACCGCCTTCACCATCAATAGACGTACCTGATTTACCAAG
>JAIXYL010000005.1 GCA_027490265.1 Sediminibacterium sp. | reverse complement strand
GAAGGAATGATGTCAAAACCATAACCCACTCTTGCTCTGAAATTATAATTCCCGTCTACGTTAATAGCCTGGTTGATTCTTCTACCATCACTGTCTACAAAACTTGAATTAGAAATGGCATTCTCTGTTCTGCTATAATTAACACCGAAACTAATACTTCTACTTTTCAGTATTTTATAATCTGAGCCGCTTAAATTAAATTGGTGCACAAAGGATTGTCTAAGATTTGGATTACCAATGGTTAAGTTGAGTGGATCAATATTGTCAATAATGGGTTGAATCTGAGACAGGGTTGGGTTTTGCGTTGACCCATTGTATGAGAAATAAAAGCGACGTTGTGGTTTAGGTGTGTAATTAAAAGTGGCTGAAGGAATAAAGTTGTTGAACACCACATTTCGATCGGTTTGTTTGAATAAATCATTTAAACGATAATTGACTGTTCCAAATCCTGATCCAAAAGAGAAATTAAATTTCTTCACACTGTAACGAATATTTGCACTACCCGTATGCCCAGTCGTATTGAAAATAAAGTGGTTGCTTAACGTATCCACTAAGTCTTCATATTTATTGTTGGCTGTATTTTTTGCAAATGTGTTTCTTTCTGCATCATTTCTACTCACACTAAGCTTATAGTTTAATACCAAGAAGGTATTTTTCCATAAAGGCTCCGTATAATTAATTGTTGAGTTGATGGTTGTTGCAATTTGTTTGTTTGTTTTTTGTTGGTCTACCAAATCTCTGCGAACTATATTTCCAAATGCATCATAAAAACTATTGTCGGCGGTTAAAAATCCATCATCGGCTCTATCGTTATAGTTGATCTCATTATTCCATGAAATGGTTCTGCCAATTTTCTTGAATCTTTTGCGATAAAAAATGGTTGCATTGAGGTTTTTGTTCTCATCTACAGTTGATGTTAAACGATCGCTTTTGTTCAATAAAATGCTGTCATTACTGATGGTACTGCCTTTAAAGTCTGATCGGTTATTGCTGTTGACTATGGATCCTTTTGCTATGATTTTTAATGAGCTGCTAGAGTCAATTTGCCATTCGTAAATACTGGTGATTTTGTTTCTCTTTCTACTGCTGAATTTGTCTTGAATGCTGTTATTCAATAAACTAGACCCTGGTAAAATATTTTGGGTTTTATTGGTGGTGATTCCACTAACGTCCAATTGATTGAATTGATACGTATTATTAGAATTGTGTTTGTCTTTATTCCACTTATTGCTGAAATGCAAGCCACCAGTCACCGATCTTGGAAAGCCATCTCCGTAACTGAATTCATCTCCTGAAGACCAAATGCTCATGCCACCATCATCATTGATTTGTGTTGTGGTATTGGCATCTCCACCATAGTTTCTATTTTCATCCCAGTTTAACGATTCAAATTTGGTATTGTCGGTGGTTAAATAACCAGATACTTTGCGTTTGCCTTTAAATGAGTTGGCCAATAGTTTGCCATAGCCATAGCGGTCAAAATCACCACCCGCTTCGGCTTTACCAAAATAGCCTTTCTTCTTGTCTTCTTTTAAAGTAAGGTTGAGGGTTTTTATTTTTTGTCCATCATCAATACCCGTGAAGACAGCTTGGTCGCTTTTTTTATCAAATGCTTGTACTTTATCAACCGCGTCTGCTCTTAGGTTTTTTGTCACTACAGCAGGGTCATCGCTAAAAAACTCTTCCCCATCCACCAAAACCTTTTGAACCCTTTCTCCTTGCGCTGTGATTTCACCTTTACTGTTAACCTGAATACCAGGCATTTTGCGTAACAGTTCTTGAACATCCGCATTGGCACTAACTTTAAAGCTGTCTGCTTTATATTCTGTGGTATCGCCTTTCATGCGAATGGCACTTACCGTTTGTTTTACAATGACTTCCTGTAGCAAAGTTGCTTTAGTTATAACAGGCACTTTACCCATATTAGTGGTATTGCCTTTCGTGATGGTGACAATATCAACATAGTCGGCATAACTGGGATAAGTGACCATCACAATGTACTTGCCTTCTGGTACAGTGGGCAGTTCAAAACTGCCTTCCTTATTGGTTCTGGTAAATTTCACCAACACAGAATCTTTTGCACGCAATACAGATACCACGGCATTAGAAAGATTTTGTTTGTTCAAAGTGTCGGTAACAGTGCCCTTTAAAGAAACAGGTTCTTGGGCGTACGTGTTGGAAACAGTGGCTATTAATAATAGCACCATGAGCGTTAGTCTGGTCATAAAAGCAGTTAATTCGTCTTTAGATGAATTTTGTTGTAAATTCCATAAATGTTGACGAACCATATTTACCGTTCGTCCAATTTTCAGTTAATAAAATCATAATATGTTGGATTCGTCTTCAAGAAACAAGAAAATGACAAAAGTTGTAAAGGATCAGAAAAAAAAATACGAAGACCTGCATTTTGTTGACACACAGCAAGCTGTATGGAATTATTCATTGTTTACAGACGAAGACATCCGCAATTTTCAAAATGGTACGCACTACAGCCTTTACAATTATTTTGGCAATAAACAAATCACTGTGCTGGATACTGCAGGTACTTACTTTGCAGTATGGGCACCGAATGCTACTTATATTGCAGTAACAGGCTATTTTAATCATTGGGATAAAACATCTCATCCACTTAAAGTGCGACTCGATAATTCGGGTATTTGGGAGGGATTCATTCCCGGTGTTTTAGCAGGCGAAGCTTATAAGTATCATATTCATGGATTCAACGGCATTCAACTAGATAAAGGCGATCCCTTTGCACATTATTGGGAGAAACGACCTTATACAGCATCCATCACCTGGCAAACCGATTATGATTGGCAAGATGCGGAGTGGATGAAAAAAAGAAAAATCAACAATTCATTAAAGCGTCCATACAGTGTTTATGAAGTGCATTTGGCTAGTTGGATGCGACCCGATAAACATGATGAGGAGTCGTATAATACGTATGAGCAAATTGCAGAACGGCTGGTGCCTTATGTGAAAGATATGGGTTTCACACATGTAGAATTTATGCCTGTTATGGAACATCCTTTTGATGGCAGTTGGGGATATCAAGGCACGGGCTACTTTGCGCCTACGTCGCGGTTTGGATCCCCGCAGGGATATGCTTATTTAGTAGATGCTTTTCATCAGGCAGGCATTGGCGTGATTTTAGATTGGGTGCCTTCGCATTTTCCATATGATGCGCATGGCTTATTTATGTTTGATGGCACACATACTTATGAGTATGCCGATATGCGCAAGGGCTATCATCCTGATTGGAACTCGTATATCTTTAATTACAAACGCGGTGAAGTCAAATCTTTTTTAATCAGCAGTGCGCGTTTTTGGTGCGACCAATTTCATACCGATGGTATTCGGGTTGATGCAGTAAGTTCAATGTTAAGGTTGGATTATAGCCGCGGCCAAGGTCAGTGGGAGCCCAATGAATATGGTGGGAACGGCAATTTAGAAGCCATTGATTTTATTAGAGACTTAAATGAAACATTGTACAGAGACTTTCCGGATATTCAAACCATTGCAGAGGAAGCCACCGATTGGCCAAAAATCAGTAAGCCTACTTTTGAAGGTGGGCTTGGGTTTGGTATGAAATGGATGATGGGGTGGATGCATGATACGCTGGACTATTATAAGATGGATCCTATTTTTAGACAGTTTCATCAGGATAAATTTTCATTCAGCATGATGTATTATTATGATGAGAATTTCATGTTGCCATTGAGTCATGATGAAGTGGTCCATGGCAAAAGTCCGATGTTGTATAAAATGCCTGGAGATGAATGGCAGAAATTTGCGAATCTGCGTATCCTATATACGTATATGTTTACACATCCTGGTGCCAAGTTATTGTTCATGGGCAATGAGTTTGGGGCTACCAATGAGTGGAATTATAAAAGTGAATTACAATGGGATTTATTGCAACATCCCAGTCATGGCGGAATGAAATACTGTGTGCAACAATTAAATCAGTTGTATCAGACAGAACCTGCTTTATATGAAAAGCAATTTGAACCCGGTGGCTTTGAATGGGTTGATTTAAACCACCGCAGTGATTCAGTAATGGTGTACAAGCGGAAGGGTAAAAAAGACAAAGACGATGTGCTGGTGATTTTAAATGTGACTCCTGTAGTAAGACATGATTGGGAAATATATGTGCATGGTAAAGGCAAGTGGGCCGAAATATTCAATAGCGATAACAAGGCGTTTTGGGGTACTGGCGACGTGTATAATCCAACCATACAAAGCAAATTGGTAGACAAGTCTTCAAAGTGTTATCAACTAAAAGTGCATTTGCCGGCACTCGGTGCAATTGTTTTGCGATAATTATTCATCAGTGCCTGTAACATTTATTTTATTGATGCGTTTAATGCAAAAAACGTTTATGAAAAAGATACTCACCATTCTTGCGATTGTATGTTTAGTCATTAGTGCACAAGCACAAAAAACAGTTTCTGCTGCTAATGCACAAAAAAGAGATATTAAGTCTTTCCACAGTTTAGATGTGTCTTCTGGTATCAAAGTATTGTTAACCAAAGGAGATGAGCAAGCACTTGCCGTGGCAGCTGGGGATCCTGCTTACTTGGATTATATTGAAACAACCGTAAAAGACGGAGTATTGAAAATTACCCGTAACCAAGATTGGAAGTTTTGGAATCAATGGAAGAATTGGAATGTAACCGTATATTTATCCTATACCAATTTAAAATCTATCAAAGCAAGCAGTGGTGCTAATATTACTGGCGATAACTTAAGCTTTGGCAATCTGGATGTAACCATGAGCAGCGGCGCTTTTGCTGAATTAGAAGGGCGTTCAGACAACTTAAGTGTGGATGTTAGCAGTGGTGCTATGTTTAAAGGCTACAATTTATCGAGTGCTTTTTGTACTGCGGAAACTTCAAGTGGTGCTGGCATTCAAGTAAATGTTGCTAAAGAATTAAATGCCAGAGCCAGCAGTGGCGGATCTATTCGTTATAAAGGTGAAGGTTTAATCAAAGACATTAAAGTGGGCAGTGGGGGTACTGTAAAAAGACAATAAGATACATTGAAGGTTAAATATTGCATTTTTTATTGCATCATCATGTTAAATGGCATGCGCTTGTTTGCACAAGCGCATGCGCGTTTAATAGTACAAGAATCTGTTTTTTCTAATGCACCATTCAAAGCTTGTCATGCTGCTACTATCATCAATTTAAGCAATGGGCAATTAATGGCAGCATGGTTTGGGGGCGAATATGAAGGGGCAAAAGATGTGGCCATTTGGGCTTCTGTAAGAAATCAGCATGGATGGTCCGTACCTCAAAAAATTGCAGAAGGGTTATTGAACGGACAAGCTTATCCATGTTGGAATCCGGTTTTATTTGCCAATCATTCGGGCATCATTTTTTTGCATTATAAAGTGGGGCCCAATCCTAGAGTCTGGAAGGGTTTTTTTAAAACGTCTGCCGACAATGGCCAAACATGGTCTGCCGCAGAAGCATTACCTGATAGTTTGTTGGGGCCAATTAAGAATAAACCATTGATGCTGTCCAATGGTGATTTGCTTTACCCCTCTAGTCGTGAAAGCGCTGATGAAAAAACTTGGACTGCACATTTTGAAAAATCAACAGCTGATCATAGCGGATGGCGCAGTTATGCAGTGCCCGCTAATGGATTTGGGATTATTCAACCTACCTTATTGCAATACAAAGACAAACGCATTCAAGCACTTTTTAGAAGTAGGCAACAAGTGGTTGTACAGAGCTGGTCTTCAGATGAAGGCGAACACTGGACGGAACCAACCGCATTGGCTTTGCCTAATCCTAATTCAGGTATTGATGGCGTAAGTTTGAAAGACGGTACACAAGTACTGGTTTACAATCCACTGAAAGCCGGTGCCAATTGGTGGGAGGGTAGAAGTGTTTTAAAAGTGGCTACTTCCACGAATGGCATTGATTGGAAAGATATTTATACCTTAGAAGACCATTTGGATGGAGAATACAGTTATCCAGCCATCATTGCAGATGCACAAAATCATTTGCACATCGTATACACTGCTAAAAGATCTGTTATTCGATATGTGCAATTGAAGTTATTTTAAAATAGATGAAACAAATTGAAAAAGAAAACTTACACGCTTGCTGATTTAGCTAAAAAGCTCAATGTTTCGGCAACGTCAATTTCATTTATTTTAAATGGTAAGGCTGAAGAAAAGCGCATCAGTGCTGATCTCAAAGAAAAAGTACTTCGATTTGTAGAGGAAGTAAATTACAAACCCAACCTACTGGCCAGAAGCTTCCGAACTGGTAAAACCAATATTATTGGATTAATGGTGGAAGATATTTCCAATTCTTTTTTCTCAAAGCTTGCCAGATTAATTGAAGAGAAAGCCAATCAATATGGCTATAAAATTCTTTATGGTAGTACTGGTAATGTTCCAGACAAGGCTAAAGAATTGATGCAGATGTTTATTGACAGAAGACTCGATGGTTATATCATAGCACCCACTGAAGGCATTCGAGATGAGATTGATCAATTGGTCAATAGCCATGTTCCTTTGGTGCTTTTTGACCGACATTATGAAAGCAGTCAACACGATTATGTGGTGTTGGATAATTATCAATGCGCTTTTAATGCAGTCAAGCATTTAGTAGACAATGGCTTCAAGGAAATAGGTTTTGTTACCATCAATTCTGTGCAACAACAAATGCAACAACGATTGGCAGGTTACCAAGCTGCGATTGAGGCCTATGGACTAAAACCTTATATCAAGTTGATGGCGTATAATTTAGAAGATGCTAAAAAATGCAAGTTGATTGTTGATTTTTTAAAGAAATCCAAACAATTAGATGCGGTCTTTTTTTCAACCAACTATTTATCCATTAATGGACTTAGGGCCATCAAAGAATTAGGGTTGGCAATCCCCAAGGATTTGGGTGTGCTATCTTTTGATGATCACGTTGCGTTTGAATTACATAATCCAACCATTACTGCCATAGCCCAACCGATTGATCAAATGGCTGATCAACTCATTAAGATTTTATTAGCCAAACTCTCTGTTAATGAAGAACACCTACACCAGATTACCCTGCCAGGGACATTGATTTCTAGGAATTCTTCTCTGAAACAATAAGTTTATTTAAAAAAGTCAGTGAAAAATTTGGAATTGCAATAGTTTAGTTGTTATCTTCAATATAACATTAAGATAATATTAGCATTTTGATGTAACGATATGATGGCTGCTTGCTTTTTTTTTAGACCTGTTTGCTAAATCGTTTTAGCAACCCTTTCGGTCAACAAAATTCATGTAAAACAGCCATTTGTCTAAACAGGATTAAATAAAATAATTATAAACTTTTTGCTTCATGAGAAAAAAGCAAGTCACCATTATTCAATCAAAACAATTGCCAATGAAAAAGCTATTTTCATTTCTCGCCGTTGTGCTGTTTGCTACAGTAACAATGGCTCAAACCCGACAAATCAGTGGTACAGTTAAAGATGCAAAATCTGCGGCTGGCCTATCTGGTGTAACCGTAAAGGTTAGCGGAAAAAATGTTCAGACCATCACATTATCGAATGGTCAGTTTTCTTTAAGTGTTCCTACTGGTAACATTGTACTTGAAGTATCCTCAATGGGGTATGCCACTCAAAATGTGAATGTAGCAGCATCAGTTAGCACAGTTAACATTGAGCTTGCTGAATCAGCTTCAAATTTATCTGAAGTGGTGGTTACTGCATTAGGTATTACCAAACAAGCGAAGAAGCTGGGTTATGCCGTAACAACAGTTGATGGCGGCCAGATGAATCAAGCCAGAGAAACCAACGTTGCCAACTCATTGAGTGGTAGAGTGGCAGGGTTAAAAGTATCAGGAACCAGTGGCGGTCCTGGTGGTACAGTTAAGTTATTACTAAGAGGGCTTCCCAGTATGAATGGTGCAGGGTCTCCACTTTTTGTAATCAACGGTATCCCAATGGACAATACCCAGCGTGGCTCCGCTGGTGAGTGGGGAGGTTCAGATAACGGGGATGGTATTGGAAATATCAACCCGGATGATATTGAATCTATGACCGTTTTAAAAGGTCAATCTGCATCTGCTTTGTATGGTTCAAGAGCATCAAATGGTGTTATTTTAATCACTACCAAAACTGGTAAAAAAGGCAGTTTTGCGGTTGATTACAATATGAACTACATGGTAGAAAAAGCCATGGATCTTACTGATTTTCAGTATGTATATGGACAAGGTGTTGGCGGTGTTAAACCAGCTACCGCTGCAAGTGCCCAAGCAACAGGACGTATGAGTTGGGGTGCTAGATTAGATGGCAGTCCGGTGATTCAATTTGATGGAAAAAATTACGCTTACTCAGCTGTAAGAGACAATATGAAAAATTTCTATCGTGCTGGGCCTTCTTTAACCAATACGGTGGCATTATCTAAGGGGGGAGAGAATGGTTCTTTCCGTATATCATTCTCTAACTTAGACAACAGTTCAATTGTACGCAATAGTGGGTTAAAGCGCAACACCATTAACTTAAACTTAGATCAGAATATTTCTGATAAGTTGAATTTCAAGTTGATGGCCAACTATGTTGATGAACAGTCACAGAACCGTGCTCAATTGAGTGATGGTCCGATGAACCCTAACAATGGTCTTTTCCTTGCAACAAATATTAATCAGAATATTTTAAATCCAGGATTTGATCCAGTTACTGGCAATGAAATTCAATTCAGTGATGACGAATATGTAACCAATCCTTGGTTTGTAGTAAACCAATATGTTAACAATCTTGGTCGTAAGCGTTTAATCACTGCTGGTACTTTAAAGTATAATTTTACCAGTTGGTTGTATGCACAAGGTCGTGTAGGATATGATATTGCACACGATCGTTTGTTTAAAGTAACGCCAACAGGAACTGCATACTCTCAGGGGCGTAGAGGAGGTTTAGATGATCTTGCTTCAACTGAAAGATATGAGTTTAATGCCGACGTATTAATTGGTGCGTCTAATAAAATTACAAGCGATATCAGTTTTGATGCTGCTGTGGGTGCAAACCTTCGTAAAAATCAGGAAGAAAGAATTAAAATAGGTGGTGGACCTTTCATCTTACCATACCAGTACAGTTTCAATAACGTACAAAACTTTAATAGAGACTATGGTTTCTGGAAAACACAAGTGAACTCTGCTTATTATTCTTTAGACGTAGCGTATAAAAATTTCTTGACAATTGGAACAACAGGAAGATATGATGCATACTCTACGTTGCCAGAAGGGAATAATACCATTTTCACGCCATCTGTTTCTGGTAGCTTAATCTTCTCTGAATTAGTTAGTATCAAAAATTTGAATTTTGGTAAATTGAGAATGTCGTTAGCTAAAACCAGTAACGAATTAACACAGGCTTACCAAACCAATGTATACTATTCATTGAACAATCCATTTAACGGAGTACCTGTAGGTAGCTTTAGTACATCATTACCAAGTGGTTTGTTAAAACCATTTACAACTACTGAATTTGAAATTGGTACTGATTTAAGATTCTTCAACAACAGACTTACTTTTGATATTGCTTACTTCAGTAAGAAGACCAATAATGAAATCATGGGTGCTAATTTCAGTATTGCTACTGGTTACACCAATGGATTTATCCCAACTGGTTCTACACAAAACAGAGGTCTTGAAGTACAAATTGGTGTAACCCCAATTAAGAAAAGAGACTTCAGTTGGACGTCTACTTTCAATTTAACCTCTGTTAGCAATAAAGTGTTAGAAACCGATTTGGCTGGTAATAACGTGAACTTAGGCTCTAACCGTGCAACATTAGGAAATGCCATCACTGCATTCGTTAAAGGCTTTGCAGGTCCTCAAATTTTAGCATACGATTATTTGCGTAACGCGAAAGGTGAAATGGTGGTTGATGCAAATGGATATCCTCAAAGAGGGGAAATGTTGAAAATGGGTAGTGTATTGCCAACACTTTATGGTGGTTGGAATAACGAATTCAACTATAAGAATTTCACTTTCTCATTCTTGATTGATTACAACTATGGTAACAAAATTTTGTCTGCTACCAATTACTATGCAATGTTTAGAGGATTACACCAAGCAACATTGGTTGGTCGTGAAACTGGTATCAAAACTGGTGTAACTGCTGCTGGTTCTCCAAATCCAGTAACTGCTGATGCACAAGGATACTATCGTTCTTATGCACAGCAAGTAACATCGGCTCATGTACTTGATGGTGATTTTATCAAATTACGTCAAGTGAATATTGGGTACACCATGCCACAAAATTTGGTTAACAAGCTTCGTATTTTCAGTGGTGTTCAGATTTCATTCGTAGCAAGAAACCTTGCCATCTTAATGAAGAAGTCTGACAATATTGATCCAGAAGCAACATTTAGTTCAAACGTAAGGTACTATGGTATAGAAGGTACAAGCTTACCAACTACCCGTTCTTACGGGATTAACCTTAACCTGAAATTTAAAAACTAAATCCAATACGTTTTAACCTAAAAAGACTAAACATGAAAAGAATATTTTTATACGCAAGTCTAACCGCATCTTTGCTTTATACAGGATGTACCAAAGACTTCAAGGAAATCAATACGGATCCAACACAATCCTCACCGGCTGCATTTAATTCAGACTATTTTTTAACGGCTAGTCAGGCACGATATATTAATGTAACTACTGGTTACGAAGGTGCTATTCTCTTTCAAAGTGGATGGGCACAAATATTTGCGTCAACTACTTCTGGTGCTGCCAACTATTACAGTAATATGGATAAGTATGTGCCATCTGGAAATACGAATGATTATGCGGCTAGATTGTGGAGAGGTTGCTACCGTGCTGCCAGCTTAGCAAATGAAATCATCAAAAATTATGGTGCTGATGCTAATAGAGTAAATGTGGTGAGTGCAGCTACTGTCATGAAAGTTTTGTGTATGCAAAGTGTAGCAGATACCTATGGTGACTGTCCTTACACAGAGGCTTTCCAAGGTGCAAATGGGGTTAATTTACCTAAATACGATAAGCAAAGCGATGTATACACTGCAATGCTTACAGAATTGGATGCTGCTTTAACAAAATTTGATGCCAATAAAGCAAAGCCTACTGCTGATTTATTGTATGCTGGAGATGTTGCCAAATGGAAAAAATTTGGTTATTCTTTGATGCTGCGTTTGGCAATGCGTTTAACAAAAGCGGATGCTGCTAAAGCCAAATTGTATGCTGAAAAAGCGTATGCTGGTGGCACTTTTGCTAGTGCGGCAGATGATGCAATTATTAAAGGGGATGATGCCAATGGATACCGCAGTGAAAATGCACGTTCTTTAGGAACACCTGCAGATTTCTATCAAGTAAGATGGAGCAAAAGTTTGATTGATTTCTTAAAATCAACTACTGATCCAAGAGTAAGCATGATTGCTGAAGTGCCCCAAAGTGGATTAGCCGCTAACCAGAACGTTGGTTTAGCTGGTGACAATTCTTTTGCCAATCAACTTGGTTTGCCTAATGGTTGGGATATGGATGGTGGCACCACAGATATTAGCAGATCACCTGGTTTCCCTGGTGCAACTGGAACAGGTGGTGATGCAACCCCAATTGGAAGATATTCTCGTCCAAGATCAGTGGTGTATACAGATTTAAATGGTGGACAATTCATTTTAACTTATGCTGAAACTGAATTATTGTTAGCTGAAGCAGCAGTTAGAGGTTGGAATGTTGGACCAACTGCAACTGTACACTACAGAAATGGGGTGACTGGTGCATTGTTAACCTTGGGCAATTTAAATGCCAATGCTGCCATTAGTAGTGCAACTGCTACTGCTTATGCAACTGCTAATCCTTTGGTAACCACTACCAATGATGCTGCTCTTAAAATGATCAATGAGCAATACTGGGCTACCACTGGTATTTTGATGAATTTTAATGAAGCTTGGAATAACTGGAGAAGATCAGGTTATCCAACACTAACGCCTGTGGTGTATACTGGTAATTTTTCAGGTGGTACAATACCAAGAAGACAAATTTATCCAACAGAGGAAGCCAGTGCCAATGGTGCAAACTATAGAATTGGGGTTGCCAGTTTAACTGGTGGTGATGTTTGGACTGCTCGTGTTTGGTGGGATAAATAGTTTGGTATTGATCAATTTTTAACTTTCAAATTTGGCAGTTTGTTTGGTTAATAAGTAAACGCAGGGCTATCCATTGTGATAGTCCTGCTTATTTTTAGGTAAACCCAAAATATCTGATTCAATCTATTTTGGGCACTCTGTTTTTTGCGTATCTTTTAATTCATTAAAAGCTATTGTTTATAAATTATCATTGGGTATGAAGTTTAGGATTTTTTTGATGGGGGTGTTGCAGATTAACCTGCTGATTGTTTTTGCACAATCGACGCCTCCATTATTTGAGCAACTTAATCCCAAAGACACCCGCGTATTGTTTAAAAATGCATTGGATGAAAGTGAAGGGTTGAATGTGTTGGCTTATGAATATTTTTATAATGGGGGAGGTGTAGCAGTAGGAGATATTAACAATGATGGGTTACTCGATATTTTTTTCACCGCAAATATGACCAACAACCAGTTGTTTTTAAATATGGGCGGGTTAACATTTAAAGACATTACTACACAAGCTTGTGAAGCATTAAGTGGAAGAAAAAAAAGTTGGAAGACTGGGGTCACCATGGCTGATGTAAATGGCGATGGATGGCTTGATATTTATGTTTGTTATTCAGGTAAGCTGCCAGATGATCAGAGGCGCAATCAATTATTTATCAACAAAGGGATTAATGCAAAGGGGGACGTGACCTTTAAAGAGGAAGCAAAATTGTATGGTTTAGACGATCAAAGTTATAGCACTCAAGCGGCTTTTTTTGATTACGATAATGATGGTGATTTAGACATGTTTCTATTGAACCATAGTGTTAAAAAGATTGACAATATGGAGTTTGCCAGATTGTCTAATGAAATAGATGAATTAGCTGGTTCTAAATTGTATCAGAACAATCAAAACTATTTTACCGATGTCTCCAAAAAAGCAGGCATTAAACAAAATCCAATGACTTTTGGTCTTGGGGTTGCAGTTGCAGATATCAATAAAGATGGCTGGTTAGATGTATATGTGAGTAATGATTATAATGAGCCAGATTACTTGTATATCAATAATGGGAATGGTACATTTTCTAATAAAGCTGAAACAGCTTTAACGCATCTTTCTCAGTTTTCAATGGGATTAGATATTGCAGATTTCAATAACGATGGGTTGCCTGATATTGTAACATTAGACATGTTGCCAGAAGATAATAGAAGACAGAAATTATTGCAATTACAAGAGAACTATGAGTCTTTTGAACTCATGCAGAATCAAGGGCTGCAAAAACAATATATGCGCAATATGTTGCACCTAAATAATGGGGATGGCACTTTTAGTGAGATAGGACGATTGGCTGGTGTATCTAATACGGATTGGAGTTGGACACCTCTTTTTGCGGATTTTGACAATGATGGGTATAAAGATTTGTTTGTGAGTAATGGCTATCTCCGTGATTATACCAATAAAGATTTTTTGCGTTATTGGGGTGACTATAAACTTAAAAAAGCGATTGACCGAGAACCAGCATTGTTAATGGATTTAATCAGAGCAATGCCTTCTACATTGGTGCCAAATTATGTTTTTAAAAATAATCAAAATCTCACTTTTTCTAATCAACAAGAAGCTTGGGGAATTAATACACCTGTCATTTCAAGTGCTGCAGTTTACGCAGACCTAGACAATGATGGCGATTTAGATTTGGTGGTAAATAATGTGAATGACTATGCTTTTCTCTATAAAAATAATAGTCGAGAACAATATAATAGTGCTTATTTATCTATAGCCTTAAAAGATAAAACTGCCAATACCCATGCGCTTGGTGCTAAAGTATATATATACCATCAAGGGGTTATTCAATATCAAGAAGTGAATCCTGCCAGAGGGTATTTGTCGGCAGTACCACCTGTATTACATTTTGGCATGGGTACAGCATCCACTGCTGATTCTATTAAAATTATTTGGCCAGACCAAACAACGGAACTGCTGAGAAATATAAAAGTGAATCAACGTTTAATATTACAACATAAGGATAATACCCAAAAGCTTGTTTACACCAATCCACCCACAAAATCAATCTTTTCTAAAGTCAATCCACTGATCTCCTACAGTAATGAGGCTTTACCGTTGAATGATTTCAAAAGGCAATTACTGATGTTATTTATGTATTCAAATACAGGCCCTGTGATTGCCAAAGCAGATGTGAATAAAGACGGGCGAGAAGACATATTTATTAGTGGTGATTTAGACAAGCCTGGTAGACTTTATATACAACAAGCTGGAAAACAATTCACATTAAATGAAGGGCTGGCACTTGGTGATGAAAGTACATCTACTACATCTGCTGCTGCTTTTTTTGATTGTAATGGGGATGGTCATGTTGATTTGTATGTTGCAAAAGGCGGTTATGCTCAGTGGGAATCTGGCAGTGCTCCATTACAAGATGTCTTGTACATCAATAATGGAAAAGGTCAGTTTTCTTTAGCTCCACAAGCTTTACCTGATTTAAGTGCAAGTAGCAAATCTTGTGTAAGACCTTGTGATTTTGATGGTGATGGCGATATGGATGTTTTTGTAGGTGGAAGAGTGTTTCCCGGAAAATATCCAATGGCACCAACCAGTTACTTGTTGGTAAATAATGGTAAGGGTGTTTTTACAAAAGCGGTGATTCCTTTTGCCCAAATTGGTATGGTTACTGATGCCCAATGGGCTGACCTTAATGCGGATGGAAGAAAAGATTTGGTGATTTGTGGAGAGTTTATGCCTATTACTGTTTTCATCAATACTGCTGAAGGATTTATTGACAAAACCAATGATTACTTCTCAGGCAAGACCAATGGTTTATGGTTTACGCTCAAGATTACTGATATCAATGGTGATGGGCAAGATGATATTATTGCAGGGAATATGGGATTAAATGCACCATTCCGTGTATCGGATAAAGAACCAGCGCAATTGTATTATGCAGACTTTGATGGAAATGGTTCCATTGATCCGTTTTTTAATTTTTATGTGCAAGGGAAAAGTTATCCATTTGTGAGCAGAGATGAATTAAATGAGCAAATATATGCGATGCGTAAAAAGTTTGCTTCTTACAAGCAATATGCAGATGCAACCATTCAAGATATTTTTTCTGCAGAAGAATTGGCTAAAAATCCAGTGTTAACCTTAAATGAATTGAGTACCACTTGTTTCTTGAACCAACAAGGTAAATTCGTGAAACTGGCTTTACCTATGCAAGCGCAGTTTTCAATTGTTTCTAAAATATTGACTGGTGATTTTAATAAGGATGGTAAAATTGATTTATTACTTTTTGGTAATAAAACAGATAACCGTTTGAAGATTGGCAGTATTGATGCTGGTTATGGTTGTTTGTTGGTGGGTGATGGCAAGAATGGATTTGAATATGTCAATCAAACAACTGCAGGCTTAAGTGTAAAAGGAGATGTGAAGTCGGTAGAAACGGTTCAGGTTGATCAAGAAACGTACTTGGTGATTGGTGCATCAGGGAAAGTGTTGGTGTTTTATAAAGTGCAATAAGTATGAAAAAAATTTGGATGATTGTATGGCTATTGCCCTACTTGGTGAGTGCCCAAAAAAACAAAGCATTGCCAGACTATCTACAGTTGCAAAAACCAATTTTTGCAATGTCTATGGTCATGATGCATGATGTGGTTAATCCGCCAGCTGCAAGTCGCTTTTACAGTTATGCAATGTTGGGCGCTTATGAAATTGCCAGTCAACATAAAGCCCAAATGGTACCCTTGCAAAAATTAATCAAAGCGTATAAGCCCATTAAAATTATTTCCCCCAAACCATACGATTATCGAATTGCAGCTGTTTATTCGGTATTTGAAATTGGGAAACGATTATTGCCCTCAGGATTTATGTTGCAAGAAGCACAAGACCAATACATTGTAACCTTACGAAAACATCAGATCAACCAATCGCAAATTGAAGCAGCAGTTTCAGTTGCTAATCAATTGGCAGCGCATATTGTGCAATATGCCAATACAGACGGGTATAAAAACTTAAGCGCAAAGCTTAGGTATACGCCAATAAAAGGTGAGGGCTATTGGTATCCAACACCTCCTGCTTATATTGAAGCTGTAGAGCCCAATTGGCGAATTATACGCCCTATGCTGATTGATTCATTTAATCAATTCCCACCATTGCCGCCAATTAGTTTTAGTAAAGACAGTAATAGCGTTTTTTATAAGATGGCCAAAGAAGTGTATGCTATTTCTAAGTCGCTGACAAATGAACAATTGCATATTGCTTCATTCTGGGACTGTAACCCATTTGTGGTAAATACATCAGGTCATATGTCAATCGGGTTTAAAAAAATAAGTCCTGGAGGGCATTGGATGAATATTGCAGGCATCGCAACCAAACAAGCAAAACTCAATTTTGACGATGCTGTATTGGTACATACAATGGTATCATTAACATTGGTTGATGCATTTATCAGTTGTTGGGATGAAAAATATCGAAGCAATCGAATTCGTCCTGAAACTTATATTAACAAGTATATCGATCTTAAGTGGCAGCCTTTGTTGCAAACGCCTCCGTTTCCAGAATATACTAGTGGGCACAGTGTTATTTCAACTGCAGCTGCTGAAATGCTGAGTTATTTGCTGGGAAGTCAATTCGCTTACACTGATGATTCAGAAGACATGTTCGATATTAAAGCAAGATCATTTAAATCGTTTAGGCATGCTGCCGAAGAAGCAGCCATTTCTAGATTGTATGGTGGCATCCATTTCATTGATGCCATTGTAAATGGGCAATCGGAAGGAAAAGCGGTGGGCTTAAAAGCAGTCTATAAAATTAATCAAGCGGGCATAAAACCCATCTTGAAACAAAAGAATCAATCAACAATCATTCAGTAATTCAATAGACATCATCATTTATGGTAAAGAAACTTTTAGGACTGTTCAGCTTAGTTGTTTTATCGTTGGTAGCCAATGCGCAACAAAATGTACACCAACAGTCTACGCTATATGAATGGCCAACAGATCCTGCTGTAAAAGCAAAACTAGATAAATGGCAGGATCAAAAATTTGGAATGATTATTCACTGGGGACTGTATGCTGTGCCTGGCATCATTGAATCTTGGGAGCTTTGTAATGAAGACTGGATCAATCGACCCGACAGTAACCAAAGTTATGACGATTATAAAAAATGGTATTGGGGATTAAATAAAGCGTTTAATCCCATTAATTTTGATCCAACCATTTGGGCTAAAGCTGGTCAAGACGCTGGTATGAAATATTTGGTATTTACTACAAAGCACCATGATGGCTTTTGTATGTTTGATACCAAGGAAACGGATTTTAATATTTCAAAAGGGCCATTTGCAAGCAATCCTAAAGCCGATGTTGCCAAATATGTTTTTGAGGCATTTCGTGAGAAAAATTTTATGATAGGGGCTTATTTCTCAAAGCCTGATTGGCACTCTGAAAATTATTGGTGGCCGAAATATGCCACTCCAGATCGCAATAACAACTATGATATTCGTCGGTTCCCTTGGCGTTGGAATAAGTTTAAAGACTATACATACAATCAAATTAAAGAGTTGATGCATAATTATGGCGGGATAGATATATTATGGTTAGATGGTGGTTGGGTACGGCCATTAGAAACGGTAAATGACGAAGTAAGGTCTTGGGGTGCAGCCATTCCTGCATGGAGTCAGGATATCAATATGCCGAAGATTGCTGCTATGGCCAGAAAAGCACAACCGGGTTTATTGGTCGTTGACAGAACTGTTCATGGTCCATATGAAAATTATCAAACGCCTGAACAAAGAATTCCTGAAAAGCAATTGGCTTATCCATGGGAAAGCTGTATGACTTTGGCCAATAACTGGGGATTTGTGCCCAATGACCGATTTAAATCTGCTACTAAAATCATTCACTCATTGGCTGAAGTGGTGGCCAAGGGTGGAAGCTTATTATTAGGTATTGGTCCAAAACCTGATGGGACATTACCTGCTGAAGCCATTGATCGCATGGCTGATATTGGCAAATGGACCAGTGTGAATGGAGAAGCGATTTACAATACAAGAATTACCAAAGATTATCATGAGGGCAATACATGGTTTACACAAAGTAAAAACGGTACAACACGGTATGCAATCGTATGCATTGAAGAGGGAAAAACATTATCAAATACCGTAAGTTGGAAAACCAATATGCCAGCAGCTAAATCAAAAATTAAATTATTAGCAACAGGTGAATACGTCAAATGGTCTGCTACCAACGATGGCATTACCATTAGTTTACCTAAAAATATGGAAGGAAAATCTGTTGCTGCATTAGCATTTGCATTTACACCCGAAAACTAAAGCACTAAATTCGTTTTTGTTATTGGTATACTGCTATGATGAAATTAATATTCAATATCGCCCCAAAGCATTGTTTAATGCGCTGTATGGTAGTATGCTGTTTTGTTTGTTCTTTTTTGATTGTACAAGCGCAACAGCAATCAAGATTTAAACCAACTGATTGGGTGAATCCATTTATTGGAACTGCCGAGCATGGCCATGTTTTTTTAGGAGCGAATATGCCTTCCGGATTTGTGCAAGTAGGCCCTAGTAATATTGTTCAAACATGGGATTCATTCAATGGCTGGGACTGGTGCAGTGGATACAATTACAGCAGCAAAGAAATTTTAGGGTTTACGCATACGCATTTAAGTGGTACAGGTATTGGCGAGTTAAATGATATTTTATTGCTGCCTGCAACTGGTGCAGTGCAATTCAATAAGATGACATTTAATCAACCTGAAACGGGCTATGGATCTTATTTTTCTCATAAAAATGAAGTTTGTAGACCTGGATATTATCAAGTACATCTAGATCGATATGCGGTTGATGCAGCATTAACTGCAACGGAAAGAGTTGGGTTTCATCAATACCGGTTTAATCAACCCAATAATCCACATATTCTGTTAGATTTAGAATTCGGGATGGGTTGGGATGGTGTGTCTGCATCCGCCATTAGAAAAATTAATGACAGCACTTTTTCTGGGTATCGGTTTTCTAAAGGCTGGGCGCCAGATCAGAAAGTATTTTTCACCATTCATTTGTCTAGACCAGTCAAAGGTTTTAAGGTAGTAGATAGTACTACTGTTAAAGAAGGGAATGCCATCACTGGAAAACGCTTAAAAGCCGCATTTATATTTAGCAGTAAACAATCTTTTGACGTAAAAGTAAAAGTCAGTTTATCGGCAGTAAGTGAAGCAAATGCCGCAGCTAACCTAAAGGCAGAAATTCCTCATTGGGATTTTAATAAAATTAAAAATCAGGCAACCGATAAATGGAATCAACATTTAGGAACCATTCAAATTAAAGCATCAAATACTGTTAAAGAAAAATTTTATACAGCCCTCTATCACAGCATGATGCACCCAATTGTGTTTGATGATGTGAACCAAGAATACCGCGGTGCTGACCAACAAATATATCGGCTAAACAAACAACAGAATAACTATTCCGTTTTATCACTTTGGGATACTTATCGTGGCATACACCCATTAATGACCATCATTCAACCGAACAGGGTCAACGATTATATTAATACGTTCTTGAACATTTATCAACAACAAGGAAAATTGCCTATCTGGCATTTGATGGGCAATGAAACCAATTGCATGATTGGCTATCCTGCTGTTCCTATTATTGTTGATGCATATTTTAAAGGATTTAGAGGATTTGATGTGGCTTTGGCGTATGAAGCCATTAAGCATGCTGCTATGCAAGATACAGATGGGTTACGTTGGGTGAAACAGCTGACGTTTATACCCGCTGATTCTATTCAAGAATCGGTTGCCAAAGCTATGGAGTATGCCATTAGTGATTGGTGTATTGCTCAAATGGCAAAATCACTTAACCATTTAGACGATTATCAGTATTTTTCTAAAAGAGCCAAACTCTATACACTTTATTTTGATAAAGCCACCCAATTTATGCGGGGTAGGGTAAGTGCTACTGAATGGAGAACCCCATTTAATCCAGTATTTGCACCTTCACAAAAAAATGATTTTACCGAGGGGAACGCATGGCAATACACATGGTTAGTGCCTCAAGATGTTCCTGGACTGATTGAGTTACTTGGTGGAGAAGCGTTATTCACCCAAAAGTTAGATGCGTTATTCAATAGCTCATCTGCTCAAGCTGAAGGTACGCCTCCTGATATAACCGGCATGATTGGACAGTATGCACATGGTAACGAACCTGATCATCATATTGCTTATCTCTACAACTATATTGGACAACCTTGGAAAACAGCTGCGTTGGTAAGACAAATTACGGACACATTTTACACGACTAAGCCGAATGGTTTATGTGGCAATGATGATGCTGGGGAAATGAGTGCTTGGTACGTATTGAATGCGTTGGGTTTTTATCCCGTCAATCCTGCTGATGGCAAATATATATTTGGTTCTCCATTAATTGATGAAGCCGTAATTCAAACAGGTAAGCAAACATTCAAAATCACAGTGTTAAACAACAATGTTAAAAACATGTATATTCAAAAGATTGCATTAAATGGGAAACTACTTGATCGATCTTATTTATTACACAGTGATATTGTAAAAGGCGGATACTTGACCATTTGGATGGGTGATAAACCCTCTAAAATTTGGGGCCTAGCAAAATCTGCAAGGCCATAGCGTGAAGCATTTGTAGTGAATTGGTTATAAAATATGAACGTATGCATTTGGTAAAAAAAATCTTGTTGCTTGCTTTATTACTCGGGTGGTTTGTGATGGGGCATTCACAAAATCGATATGAATTAAACAGTGGTTGGCAATGCGCCAATATACGTGCCATTAAGGAGCAGGGAGAAGTATTGTCTCAACCATCTTATCAAACAGCTGGTTGGATGAAAGCGACTGTTCCTGGAACCGTGCTTACTACTTTGCTGAATAACCAACAAGTAGCCGATCCTTTTTACGGGATGAATAATCAATACATACCTGATGTATTCCATACAGGCAATGATTATTATACCTATTGGTTTGTAAAAGATTTTACAGAGACGGCCAAATCAAATGAACAAGTATGGTTGCAACTCAGAGGGGTGAATTATAAATGCTTTGTATACCTCAATGGGAAAAAGTTAAATCAACAAGTACATGAAGGGATGCTCTTGCGGCAACAATACAATATCACTAAATACTTAGCTGCTAATGGCAAGAATCGATTGGCCATCATCGTGTATCCACCAGATATTCCTGGCAATCCGAATGGGGGACAAGGAGGCGATGGTACCATCGCCAGAAATGCCACCACGCAGTATACTGCAGGTTGGGATTGGATACAGCCAATCCGGGATCGCAATACAGGTATTTGGGATAAAGTGTTTATTGAAAAAACAAACGCTATTAATATTCGCAATCCTCATGTCATCACTTTGGTGCCAGGGGTACGCGTACCAAATGCGCCACAATTGCCCGCAACCATTAAAGTATCCACAGAACTTGAGAATGCATCTGATCGGTCAGTGAGCGGTGTAGTGCAATACAGCATTGCTGGGCATACCATCAAAAAAGCCGTTACCCTTCAGCCCAAATCAACTACTGAAGTACAATTATCTGATCTTGTTTTGCAACATCCTAAACTATGGTGGCCCAATGGGTATGGGAAACAAGATTTGTATGCATTAAAGCTTCAGTTTGTCAGCAATGGACAATTATCTGATGCCGAACAGCTCAACATTGGCATCAGGCAAATTGACAATGTATGGAACAACCAAACGGGCAGTATGCAAGCCATGGTAAATGGACAAAAAATATTTATCAAGGGCGGTAACTGGATTATTTCTGATGCCATGTTGCGGTTTAGTGAAGCGCGTTACGATGCTGAAATACGATTTCATCGTGACATGAATTTAAATCTGATTCGCATCTGGGGCGGTGCATTAACTGAAAGACCAGAATTTTATGAAGCATGCGACAAATATGGCTTATTAGTTTTTCAAGATTTTTGGTTTAGTGGCGATTGTAATGGCCGATGGTTAGATCCAATGAAAAAAGATGATCAATGGACCAGAAGGCAATACCCCAATGATCATCCCTTGGTGTTAACCATTGCAGCTGATCAAATAAAAATGATCCGCAATCATGCATCTTTGGCTTACTGGTGTGGGGGTAATGAAATTACGCCTCCGGATGATATACTCTTGCCATTGAAAGATTCTATTTTGCCAAAGTTAGATGGCACCAGATATTTCTTTGACTTTTCTAACAGCGATAGTATGTCTTTAAATACCATTGGCGGAAATGGGGATGGACCATATACCATTCAAAATGATCAAACTTTTTGGACCTATAAAACATTTCCTTACAATTCTGAAGTAGGATCTGTTGGCTTAGGGGATTATGTTTCCTTGCAACGATTTATTCCAGAACAAAATCTTAAAGCACCAGTGTATCCTTCCTTTGTTGACAGCGTTTGGCAATACCATAAGTATATTCCTTATGAGCATTTTCCAACCCAGTATGGTGCAATAAAAGATGCCAAAGATTTTGCGATGAAAGCACAACTGGTCAACTACAATCAATACAGGGCTCTAATGGAAGGGTTCTCCTCTCATATGTGGGATTGGTATACAGGTACAATCATTTGGAAAACACAGAACCCATGGACTGCCTTGCGTGGCCAAATGTATGATTACTATTTAGACGTTAATGCATGTTTGTATGGACTGCGCAAAGGGGGTGAGCCATTACACGTTATGATGAGCCCAGCAGATAGTATGATTTATATGGTCAATAACGGATTTGAAAGAGTGCGGAACTTGATGATAGAAGTAAAAGTGTATGATGTAATTACTGGAAAAGACAGTTTGTTCTCCTATATGTTTAATGAAATATCTCCTACTTCTGTGAAGAAGTTATTTTCGATGAATGGTTTTTTGAAAGACCTGAAAAAAACAGAAGGGGTATTTGTATCACTTAAACTGTCAAAGGACAATCGGTCTTTGGTAAGTGACAATTTTTATTGGTTGCCAGGTAAAGACAATCAATATACAGCATTGAATAAAATGACTCCTGCACCACTAACCATTAAAGTAGACAAGGTTGGGAATGGCAAACTTCATGTTTACTTAAGTAATCCAGATCATCAACCTGTTGCGTTTTTTAATCGCATTGCATTATTAAATGAGGCCACCAATGAAAGAATTTTACCGACATTTTTCAACGATAATTATTTCAGTATTTTACCAGGTCAAACAAAAATGATACAGATTGATTATCCTGAACAATACGATGTCATTAAGAAAGCCGTACAGGTTTATGGCTGGAATGTTGCTGAACAAAAGATAAGGGTAAACTAATTCAATACACTCAGAAACCATATTCAATGAAAAAATTGTCTTTGATCCTTCTGTTATTGCATCCAATATACCATGGGATGTTTGCACAATTGCATCCTTTTCAAAATGCAAATTTACCAATGGAAGCAAGGGTCAGCAACCTAATACAACAACTCACGCTTAAAGAAAAAATTTCGCTTATTGGCTATCGCAGTCAATCCGTCAATCGGTTAAATATCCCCGCTTATAATTGGTGGAATGAAGCATTGCATGGTGTTGCAAGAGCAGGTAAGGCTACAGTTTTCCCGCAGGCTATTGCGATGTCTGCCTCATTTAATGCGCCATTGATGTATGAAGTAGCTTCTGCCATCTCTACTGAAGCAAGGGCTAAAAACAATTTAGCTGTTCAACAAAACAGGCGATTGCAATATATGGGCATTACGTTTTGGTCGCCCAATATCAATATTTTTAGAGACCCACGTTGGGGCAGAGGACAGGAAACTTATGGGGAGGATCCCTTTCTTACAGCGCAAATGGGCGTGTCGTTTATCAAAGGCTTACAAGGCAACGACAAACGCTATTTAAAAACCTCTGCCACTGCCAAACATTTTGCAGTCCACAGTGGACCAGAAGCCCAGCGACATACATTTAATGCCATCGTGGATGAAAAAGATTTGCGCGAAACCTATTTGTATGCGTTTAAGAAATTGGTTGATGCAGGTGTTGAATCAGTGATGTGTGGGTATAATAGATTGAATGATGAACCTTGCTGTACCAGCAATACACTCTTGCAAAACATTCTAAAAAAGGAATGGGGATTTAAAGGGCATATTGTAACAGATTGTTGGGCACTAGAAGATATTTGGCTGCGCCATAAAGTATCGCCTAATAGTGTTACTGTTGCAGCTGAAGCGATTAAAGCAGGCATCAATTTAGATTGCAGTAATTTATTACAAGATGATGCATTAAAAGCTGTTGAACAAAAACTGCTGACTGAAAAAGACATTGACCAAGCGTTGGCTGGCATTTTGCGTACCCAGTTTAAATTAGGATTCTATGATCAACCCATGGCACATCCATTCGCCAAATATGGAGCGGACAGTGTAGCCAATGCCTATCATATGTCTTTGACCCGAAAGATGGCTGCACAAAGCATGGTCTTATTGAAAAACGACCATCAGCTTTTGCCACTAAAACAATCTGCTTATGGATCTTTGATGGTGGTTGGGCCAACTGCTGCATCTTTGGATGCTTTGTTGGGTAATTACCACGGTGTCAGTGGTAAAGCGGTGAATTTTGTAGAGGGCATTACGGAAGCAGTAGGGCCTGGTATAAGAGTTGAATACGATCAGGGCTGTGATTTTAGTGATACGGTTCATTTTGGGGGATTGTGGGCCGCAGGTAATGCAGATATTACCATTGCAGTTTTAGGCCTTACTCCAGTGTACGAAGGCGAAGAAGGCGACGCGTTTCTTGCTGCAGGTGGAGGTGACAAAACATCGATTAGTTTGCCTGCCTCTCAAATTGCATTTATGAAAGCCTTGCGAAAGGCGCATACTAAGCCAATCATTGCGGTGATTACTGCTGGAAGTGCAGTGGATGTATCTGCAATATCGCCTTATTGCGATGCCATTATCTATGCATGGTATCCGGGTGAACAAGGTGGCAATGCTTTGGCAGATATTGTATTTGGTAAAGTATCGCCATCCGGGAAATTGCCAGTCACTTTTTATCAATCTTTACATGATTTGCCTGCATATGCAGACTATGGATTAAAGGGAAGAACCTATCGCTATTTTGATGGTAAGGTTCAATACCCTTTTGGATATGGATTGAGTTATACCAATTTTAAATACAGTTGGAAAAATAAACCCAGCATCACGGGTCCCAAAAAAGACAGCATTTCCTTTTTGATTGATGTAACCAATACCGGTCAGTATGATGCTGATGAAGTGGTGCAAGTGTATATCAAATACCCTGCTATTAATCGTATGCCTTTAAAGGAATTAAAGGCTTTTCAAAAGCAGTTCATAAAAAAAGATGGAACTCAATCATTGCGTTTTAGTATTCCAATAGAAGAATTGCAAAAATGGGATTTGGATACCAAAGCATGGAAACGTTATGCGGGTAATTATACCATTGTTGTGGGGAAGCATTCTGCGGATGAAACATTAACTTATACACTCAATTTGAAAGATTAATCATATGAAGCCGCCATACGTCAATTTCAGTAAATATTTGATTTGTTTGTCATTGTGCTATTTGGCTTGTCAAACAAAAACAGAACAACAAACAACCAGTATCATAGTAGAGGACTCCCTTGAGAAAACAGCCAAGCCAACAACAGACAGCAATGTTGCAGTCTTTTCAAAAATATTGCGTTTGCAAGGGATTGAATATGATGTGCATGCTTTTGGAGAAGGCTCGTTGCAAACATTGCGCATCATTACCATTGGTTTAACCAACGGGGTTGATACCATTCAGCAAATGACCGATCCAATCGTTGGTGCAGAAGTTGAAGACTTAGACAGGGATGGTTTTCCTGAGTTGCTTGTCTATACACAATCAGCAGGTTCAGGAAGTTATGGAACCGTTTTAGGGTATTCGCCTAATAAAGGCAAATCAATCTCTCCGATAGCATTTCCAGAATTAGTAGAGGGGTCCAAAGAACAGAAGGGATATATGGGACACGATACATTTTCAATTGTTGCGTCTAGTTTGGCGAGAAGATTCCCATGTTATGAAACAAATGATGTAAATGCAACACCTACTGGTAAAATGCGTCAATTGCAATACAAATTAATTAATGGAGAAGCCAGTAAACAATTTGTATTGGTTGGGTTTAAGGACTATGCTATGCCCCAATAGGCAATTGTATGCCAAATACAGTGCCTTTACCTAATTCACTATTCACCACATAGAGCTGACCATTGTGGTATTGTTCAATAATGCGTTTGCTTAAAGACAAGCCAATGCCCCAACCTCTTTTTTTGGTTGTAAAGCCAGGCTGAAATACTTTTTTCCATTGTCCGTTAGGAATGCCTTTGCCGCTGTCTTTTATCAGAATGGTTAAGCGTTGGTGCGCTTGTGACATCGTTAATTGTATACTGCCTTTGCCATCCATAGCATCCAATGCATTCTTTAATAAATTTTCGAATACCCAATCAAAAAGTGTGGGAGAAAGCAGACATTGTAATTCAGCAGTATTGCCCGGGTCTAATTGAAATACTACTTGCTCACTGCTTCTTTTTTTCATGTAATCCATCACGGCTTTTACACGGTCGTATGGATGACATAATTCGGTTTTGGGTGTGCTGCCTATTTTTCCAAAACGGTCGGTGATCAGTTGTAAGCGATCTACGTCTTTCGCTATTTCAACAGCAATGTCTTTACTGTCATTTTTTTCTTTTAAAATTTCGAGCCAACCTTCTAAACTACTCACTGGCGTTCCCAATTGGTGCGCTGTTTCTTTGGCCATGGACGCCCAAAGCTGATTCTGACTGCTTTTATATCGGGTACGTAAAGAGTAAATCACAATCATTACAAACATAATGACCAATAACAATTGTACAATCGGATACCATTTGGCTTCTCTTAATAATTTGCTTTGTCCATAATAATAGCGAATCACCGTTTGATCAGGTTCTTTTAGTTTTACCTCCACTGGTGTTTTGCTGTACAGTTTAAATTCGTTAAGGCGTTGCTTTAAATAATTGGGATCCGCTTGAATAGCTGCTTCATCAATATTGACATAATTACCTGTGGGCTGGTCTAAATGATTGGTTTCAATGATGGGGATACTCTTGTTTTCAGTAATGATTTTTGTAGCTAGGTTGATGGACACTGTATCAGTGGCTTGCAAGATGGTTCTTTCCGCTTCAACCCAAGCTTCCACTGCAGCTCTTTCTTTACCAGCGATTTGACGGGCTATATATTGTGAATACACAATCGTTCCGCTAACAATGAGGATTGCTAATAATAAGAGGGCATTGGTAAAGTTGAACCAGTTCTTAAACATATCACTAAAATACGCATTTGCGGTATTGCAACCCGTAAACTGCATAAGGATGGACAAAAAGAAACCGCCTCAACTGGTTGAGACGGTTTACACTCGATTGCTTGCTTTAACTAACTAACTGAATAGGCCGCCTTTTTTCAAGGTCTTTACACCCTGTCCAATTTTGAACCCATTATTGTAGATTTCTATTTTATAATCGCCTTCTTTGTAAGCGTCTTTTTGTTTCCAATCAAAGCTCACAGGAATCATTTTGTTTTGCTCATAATTCACCGATACTTTATTGGTATAAGGTCTGCTGCCTTCTTCTCTGGTATTGAAATTGGCCCCTTCAGTGATGACTTTACCATCAGGTGCGGTAACCACTACATAAAAGTCCTTAGTACCTGATGGGGTAATTCTATTTTCATCAATAACGAAGGAGATGCGAATCAGGTCTGCACGTTTGGCTGTGGTGGTTTCTTTCTCTTTACCTGTACCCTTGATATTGATGGCATTAATACCAATATTAGATGCATGCAAAGTGGATGCCACGTCTACCTTGTCTTCCAACTGTTTTTTCTCTGTTCTGGTTGCATTTAAATTGCTTTCCAGATTTTGCTTTTCAGTGGTTAGCTGAGTTTTCTCTGTGTTCAATTGCTCGTTGGCATTGGTTAATTGTTGATTTTCACCTTTTAACTGTTGTATTTCAGCGAATAACCCATCAATCTTACCATTCAATTCACCAATCAACTGTTTGGCTTCGGCCAATTCTTTCGAACTTGCTTTTTTGTTCTTTAATAAAGCCCCAATATTGCCTTTCAATTGTTGGATAGCGGCATTCTTTTCAGCTAAATCTCCCTGTAAGTCAATATTGTCTTTGGTTAATGAGTCTGCTTTTGCAGATACAGCCATGAACTCTTCTTGAATGGCCATTCTAGCGCTGTCTACATTGCTGATCTTGGTTTCTAAGCCAATGATGGTTTCTTTGGTTTGGCTTTTATCATAAAAAATATATCCCCAGGTTAGTACCAATGCGGCGATTAATATGCCATAAATGGTTTTGCGGTTATCAGAGGCCCCGCCATTGTTTACTGTGTTCATAAAACGAAATTTTTAAAAATGATTGCTTCAGGCACTTATTTTCCAAAACCGTGCCAAAATTTGAATACATCTTGAATTTGTGTACAAAAAAGCCCTTTTCAATATGGAATTTCCTTTTGTCTTTGGCATCTTTGCGACATGTCTGCTGAAAAAATTCTCTCTGATTGGAAGAAAAATAGCTTTAAGCCCATTTACTGGTTAGAAGGAGAGGAAGCCTACTTTATTGATGTATTGGTAGATTATGCCGAGAAAAGTTTATTAACGCCTGCAGAAGCTGAGTTTAATTTGACCATTTTCTACGGGAAAGATGCCGAATGGGCGGATGTGGTGAATGCTTGTAAACGTTACCCGATGTTTGCTGAAAAGCAAGTGGTATTGTTAAAAGAAGCCCAGCAAATGCGGGAGATTGAAAAGCTCTTGGGCTATATTGAAAACCCGCTTAGTTCTACCATTTTCATTGTCAGCCACAAAGAAAAAAAATTAGATGGTCGTGGTAAACTGGCTGGGGCGCTTAAAAAATCCAAAGCAGAGATCCTCACTACCAAGAAACTGTACGACAATCAATTACCCGATTGGGCAGGCAATATTGTCAAAAGCCATGGCTTGACCATTGCGCCGAAGGCTTTAATTATTTTGGTAGATCATATTGGCAACGACTTGAGTAGGATTGAAAATGAGATCCAAAAACTGATGCTTAATTTGGGCACAAGACGATCCATTACTGAAGACGATGTTGAAAATTTTATTGGGGTGAGCAAAGAGTTCAATGCCTTTGAATTGCAAGCAGCTATTGCTCAGCGGGATCTGGCTAAAAGCATTCGCATCATCCAATATTTTGAATCTAATCCTAAAGCAGGGCCTATTCAATTGGTATTGCCTTCGGTATTTAATTTCTTCAGTAAATTATATGTTCTGCTTTCTTTGTCGAATGCCAGTGAAAGCAGCGCTGCGGCGGCGCTGGGTGTTTCGCCTTTTTTTATCAAAGATTATTACGCCGCCGCGCGCAAATATGATTTCCCTTCCGTAGAAAGGGTCTTATTGTTATTGCATGAATACAATTTAAGAAGTTTGGGCGTACACAATGGATCGGCCAATGATGCTGGATTAATGAAAGAGTTGGTGGTAAAAATTATGGCCTAGTAACTAGTGTATGGTACACGCTGATTGGGTTTCATGAAGCGAACAGCAACTAAGACGCAAACAGCTGCATGGCCTGATTTCTGTCAGCATTCAACTGGGCTTTCAATTCATCTAGGCCATTGAACTTGACTTCACCTCTTAAAAAATGCGCTAAGCGAATCACTAAGGTTTTGCCATAAATGTCTCGATTGAAATCAAAGATATTGACTTCAATCACCCGTTTCTTGCCGTCAACAGTGGGCCGAACGCCAATATTCATCATGCCAATAAACAATTCTGAATCCATGGAAATACGCACTGCATAAACCCCATTGGCGGGAATCAATTTTTCTTCGCTGCTGATATGCATATTGGCGGTAGGAAATCCAATGGTTCGGCCAATTTTATTGCCTTCAACAACCAGTCCTTCAAAAAAATAAGGGTAACCAAGAAAATGATTGGCTGTGTCGATATCGTTGTTGAGAAGTGCTTCTCTTATGCGGGTAGAACTAATCACCACTTGGTTCAACATTTCCTCAGAAATTTCTTTGACCTCAAAACCCAGTTCGCGGCCATATTGTTCCAGCAAGTGATAATCCCCCTTTCTGCCTTTGCCAAACCGATGATCGTACCCGATGATGATGACGCTTGGTTTGAAATATTGGTATAAAAAATGGTGGATATAATCTTCTGCAGATTGATTGGCAAATACATGGTCAAATGGAATCACCACCAAATGGTCAATACCAGCTTGTTCCAATAAACGGATTTTCTCTTGTAATGTATTGATCAATTTGATATCGCCAGGAACAGAAGATACTATTTTGCGAGGGTGGGGGTGAAAAGTAATGATGACCGTTTCGCCATTCACCCTTGCAGCTTCCGCTTTCATTTGGGCCAAAATCTGTTGATGACCTTGGTGTACGCCGTCGAACGTACCAATGGTAATCACGGCATTATTAAAACTTGGAAGCGAGGGCGCCAATTCACGATGTACCTTCATAATCAGGCGCAAAAGTAAGTACTCCAACGCAAAGTTCCTTCCCTTTGCATACCCCCTTTTTGTACCTTTGCAGCGTTTCATTTAGATCAAACCAAAAAATAGGGTAAACCATGTCTTTATACGCGCAACGCGGAGTGTCTGCTCAAAAGGAAGAAGTGCATCAAGCCATTCAAAAACTAGATCAGGGGTTGTATGCCCATGCGTTTTGTAAAATTTATCCAGATTTTTTGTGCAATGATCCTGAATGGGTGAATATCATGCATGCAGATGGGGCCGGCACCAAAAGTATTCTGGCTTATTTGTATTGGAAAGAAACCGGAGACTTATCGGTGTGGAAAGGGATTGCACAAGATGCTGTTGCTATGAATTTAGACGATTTGCTTTGTGTTGGGGTAACCGATCAATTGTTGTTTTCAAGTACCATTGATCGGAATAAATTGTTAATCAATGGCGATATCCTAGAAGCCATTATCAACGGTACTCAAGCCTTCTTTGATACCTTAAAAACATACGGTGTTCATATCCATTATTTGGGTGGAGAAACGGCAGATGTTGGAGATGTGGTCAGAACGGTTGCAGTCAATGGCACTATGACGTCTAGATGGCCTAAGAATAAATTAATTACCAACGATTTAATTGCAGAAGGCGATGTGATTGTTGGCTTTGCCAGTGCGGGTCAAGCGCATTATGAAACGGAATACAATAGTGGTTTAGGCAGTAATGGATTAACCAGTGCAAGACACGATGTGTTAGATAAAATGTATGCCCGTCAATATCCTGAGTCTTTTGAGCCCAGGTTACAAGACAAAGTGGTGTACATTGGTAAAAATAAAATGTCGGATACCATTAATATTAATGGGAAGTATATCTCCATTGGCAAATTGTTGTTGTCACCTACCAGAACCTATGCGCCTTTAATGAAACGCTTATTAGACCATCATTTCAATCAAATACATGGGGTGATTCATTGCAGTGGAGGTGGTCAAACCAAGTGTATGAAGTATTTGCCAAAGCCATTGCATATTGTAAAAGACCATTTGTTTACACCGCCGCCCGTTTTCAACATCATCAAAGAAAACTCTGGTGCAGATTGGCGTGAAATGTACCAGGTATTTAATATGGGGCATCGGTTAGAAATATTTACTGATGCTAATACCGCCAATGACATGATTGCCACAGCTGCAAGCTTGGGCATTGATGCCCAAATAGTCGGTCGGGTAGAAGCTGCGCAAAACAGTCAATCGTCTTTATTGTTAAAAGGCGCATTTGGAGAAGTAGCTTATCAATATTAACGGTTGCTTATGGGCGATGCCCGTATATTTGTAACACTATATTATCAACATTATGTCTGAAACAGTAGTCTCTTTAAAGAACGTCAATATTTACCAGAGTAATAGTCTGATTTTGCAAGACGTTAATTTTACCATACAAAAAGGCGAGTTTGTGTACTTAGTTGGAAAAACAGGTACGGGCAAAAGTAGTTTGTTAAAAACCTTGTATGGCGAATTAACTTTAACCGAGGGCGAAGCATCAGTAGTTGGGTTCGATTTGAGGGGTATGGATTGGAAGAAAGTACCTTTTTTGCGTAGGAATCTTGGGGTAGTATTTCAGGACTTTCAATTACTGACCGATCGAAATGTACATGAAAATTTAAAGTTTGTTTTAAAAGCCACTGGCTGGAAAGACGAACGCTTGATAGAAGAAAAAATCAACGACGTTTTAGAAAAAGTGGGTCTCAAAAGCAAGGGCTTTAAAATGCCATTTGAAATGAGTGGTGGCGAACAACAACGTGTAGAAATTGCCCGTGCGCTGCTCAATTCCCCCAAACTTATTTTGGCTGATGAACCTACGGGTAATTTAGACCCAGAAACCAGTGATGAAATCATGCAATTGCTGTTTCAGATTGCAAAGGATTACGGTACTTCTGTAGTAATGGCCACCCACGATTTTATTGTAATCAATCGCTATCCGAGTCGGATGTTAAAGACCGAGAATGGAAGAGTAGCGGACAGTGCATCGCATTAACCCCAGATCCACCCTACTTGTTTTTTAGCATTGGCTTCGTTATTGAAACGGGGCAGGAGGATTTTTTTGCGTAGTCTGATTTCGTCTTCAGTAAATGGTTGATGGTATAACTGCGCCACCAAATCTCTGAACGCATTGGCGGTGGTGCCTACATGGCAAAGCGGTTCTAATCCCGAATCGGCTATGGTTGCTTCATTCACTACTACATGACGTCCATTGTACAAGGCATTGAGCAGTTTCATTTTCATGCCCGTGTGAATATAAGAAGGCAATAAATGAATATGGGCTTTGGCAATCATGTCTTGCATTTCTTTTTCACTAGGGTTGCCTACCACACAAGCATAATTACTGGCATAAGCAATGGTCTTTAATTTTTCTGAAGGATTTTTGCCCGCTATTACAAAGGGGATCTCTAGTTTATTAAAGACTTTTTCTAATAACCAAATGGCGGCTTTTTCATTGGCTTCAATGCTCAGGTCGCCATGGTACAAACAATAAGACCCAATGCCTTCTTGGCCACTTACCGTCCAATCTGGAATATATAAAGACAGTTCCTCAATATTGCGGCAACCAAATTCATTACGGTATACATCATTGTCTGCCTCTTTTACGCCCCAGAATGTGGCTTTATCCACCAATCCGGCTTCATACTTTTTCAACAGACGAGATTCATTCCAGTAATAGGCTTTTTTAAACAGAGATCGAGCATTTTTGTAGAGGTCTTCATAATATTGGTATTCAACATTGTGCAGTCTTACAAAACAAGGTCTGTGCTTAAATCGGTCGTCTTGAAGTAAATAGGTACAGTGTACCCCTTCCATGAAAATTGGGTGGCTATCTTGTAAAAGATTTTGATACAGGGTTTCGTTGATTCTACTGCTAACAATATAAGGGAGCTTGCTCGAGAAGCCTTTGTGCCCTTGGGTCCTTTGGTAGTAATGCACCGATTCACAATATTGGTTCAGGATGGCTTGCTCACCACGGCCATAGTCGAAACAATGAAAATGGACCTTAATCCCCTGGGCTTGAAAAGCAGGGAGTTTATAAAACACGTCGTTGGCCCCCCCATAGTTGGTGGGGTATGGTACGTCAAATGAAATGATATGTAAATGCTTTTCCAAATTACAGGCTGCTATAAAACGCGATTAATTTAATCGACTCATTTTCCCAGTTCAACCCTTTTGCTGCTTTGGGGCATTCTTGCCGGAGTCTGCTGTATAGAACAGCATCAGTCAGCAAATTGTTCATTGCTTGGCTAATGGTTCTTGATTCGATGTCATTGATTAACAAGGCGATGGGATATTGTTGAACCAATTCGGCATAAAGGGGATAATTCACGCACACTTGTGGAATGCCGGCTGCCATATAATCAAAGAAGCGGTTGGCCAAAGAATAATATTGATTTACCCCTGCTGCTTCAAAAATGGTTAGGCCAAAATGGGCCAAGGGGGTTAATTGTTTTAATTCAGCTGGGGGTAAGGGGGGATGGAGGAAGACCTTTTCTTGAAGTTGGTACTGCTTGATCAGGGCGGTAGTTTGTGTTAAGAAGTTGCCTTTGCCCACAATTAACAGCGGCGCATCTACCCATTGCATGGCTGGAATCAGTTGCTCAAAACCTCTTCCATGGTTTACCGCACCTTGATATAATATAAATTTGCATTTAAGCTGATTATTAAGTAGTTGATTCAGTTTATTTGAACTAAAATAAACATTATTTTTAGTCCCAAAACCCGGTGTATCTGCCAAAACGTCGGCTTCTATGTGCTGAAGATTGGGCAAGTTATTGCTCGATATTCCCAAGGTCGGTAGGTTGCGAATGACTTCAAATTTAATGTGAAATGCGTCCCAGAATCGCTCAGCCAATTGGTGATTCACGGTGTAAGCCTTTTGAAATTTTGGAATGGTGCGCTTTTCTATCCATTTCCAGACCCTTTGTACGGCAGGTCTGGTTCTTACTTCCTTCATGTCTGTAAAGTATTCGTGCGCATCGTATACTCTTTGCTTGCCTCTCCAACTGGTGGCCAGCCAAACGGGTAGGATGGTATCTAAATCAATTGCACAAGCTATATCATATGAAAATGAACATAATAGCACTAGTAACCTCAAATTAAATTCTAGGTAAAATAACGGGCCTGTTTGAAAAAAGCAAGGCAATCGCTTTTGTTGATAACTAGCGCCATACAAGTCCATTGGCACTAGGGGGATTGAATCTGGTCGTTGAACACCAATAATGCTTACCTGATGCCCAGCTGCAGCCAGACTGCTGCAGATTCTTTGCATCCGCTGATCATAGCTGATATCGTTGGTAACCGTAAAAATAATGGCCGACATCTAACAAATATAGTTTCAATCTGGAGCAGCCCATCTATCCACTTTTTTTAGTGGATAACTCGTGCATAGTTGGTTTAAAATTTTAGTTGAATTAAATACGCGTTAAACTGTTTAAATAATTGAATAATAATGAATTAAGTGTCATTAATTGGTATTGATTAATCCTTGTATTGGCTTTCGCTTGTTTTGTTCTACACTTGTTATTCACAATAGGCTTTCGGCACTATTTATTCTAGGTCTTTTAACTTATGTTCGCAGGTACTAAACAGCGATAACGTGAGATTAAAATCATTAGAAATCAAGGGGTTTAAAAGTTTTGCTGATAAAACTGTGGTAAGTTTTGACGAAGGCATCACTGGGATTATTGGACCAAATGGTTGTGGAAAAAGCAATATCATCGACAGCATACGTTGGGTGATTGGGGAACAAAAAATCTCGGCTTTAAGAAGTGAGAATTTAGAGGCTTTGGTTTTCAATGGCAGTAAAACCAGAAGTGCCAGTGGATTGGCTGAAGTGAGTTTAACTTTTGAGAACACCAAAAATTTACTGCCTACTGAATTTAGTACCGTAACAGTTACCAGACGCTTTTATAAAAATGGGGAAAGTGAATATCGTTTGAACGATGTGACTTGCAGACTGAAAGACATCCATAATTTGTTTTTGGATACGGGTGTTAGTACCGATAGTTATGCCATCATTGAATTGGGAATGGTAGACGATATCATCAAGGACAAAGAGAACAGCCGAAGAAGAATGTTAGAGCAAGCGGCTGGTATTACCATTTATAAAACAAGAAAGAAGGAAGCCAAAAATAAATTGGATGCCACTGAGCAAGATTTGGCCAGGATTGAAGACCTCTTGTTTGAAATCAATAACCAACTAAAGACTTTAGAAAGTCAAGCACGCAAGGCAGAGAAATTTTATGAGATCAAGAAGGAATACAAGGAAGTAGCGGTTGAATTGGCCAAAGCTGCTTTGGAAGGCTTCAATATTTCTTACCGAGAACTGACCGAACAACAAGAGCTTGAGCAGGATAAAAAAATGCAGTTAGAGGCCGATATCGCTACAGATGAAGCGGCTATTGAACAAGAGAAATTGGCTTTCATTACACAAGAGAGAGCACTTCAAAGCATGCAGCAAGGCTTTAATGAATTGCAGCAAAATTTGAGGTCTACAGAAAATGATAAGAATCTCGCCAGTCAGAAATTGCAGTACCTCAAGGAAAAAGAAACCAATTTGAAGGATTTCTTAGAAAAAGCTGAGGGACAACTCAAAACCATTGGCGATTCAATTGAGTATTCACAGATGCAGGTTGGCGAGGAAGAAGCCAATTTAGCTGTTTTACAAGATCGCGTCACTGAAGCTAAAGTTGAAGTAGACGACAAGCGTCAGGCATTCGACGAAAAGCGCAGCGGGGTAGATGCAGTAAGAAATCAATACCAACAATTCCAACGCAATCAGTTTGATGCTGAGAAAAAAGTAGCGGTTGCCGATACCTCTATTCAAAATCTGCAAAGAATGCAATTGCAGTTGCAGGACGAACGCGCCAATCGTTTGCAACAACTGAGTCAGTTGCAAGCAGAAAGCACAGAAAAAGAAGAAGCCCTTGAAATGAAACGGGTTGATTTGGTTCAATTGCAGGAGCAACACGAAAAAACCAAGGAGCAAATTTTTGAAACCCAGCAACAATTAGAAGTATTGCGCGGCGAGTTGGCCGACGAAAATAGAAAACTAGACGCCAAGCGAAACGAATACAACTTGTTAAAGAGTTTGATTGATTCAATGGAAGGTTACCCAGAGAGCATCAAGTTTTTGCACAAGAATAATGATTGGAATCATGCTGCCCCCATTTTGTCGGACATCATTTATGTGAAGGAAGCATATAGAACGGCGGTGGAGAATGTATTGGAGCCTTATTTGAACTACTATGTAGTGAATAATCTAGAAGAAGGGTTGCAAGCTGTTCATTTACTAGACCAAAACCAAAAGGGCAAAGCCAATTTCTTTTTACTAGATCAGTTTGCACAATTCCAAAACAATACCCATCAACCTGCCAATACCATTAAGGCATTAGATGTCATTGAAGTGGATGAACAATATTACAAATTGGCGGAATATTTATTGGGTAACGTTTACATTGGGGAGAATGAAGAAGCCATTCGTCAGTCTAATGGTGCGGTGGTTTTAGAGAAAACGGGTAAATACGTTAAAGGGAAATATACCCTAACCGGTGGTAGTGTAGGCTTATTTGAAGGGAAGAAAATTGGTCGTGCCAAGAATCTTGAAAAACTGGCTGAAGACATCCAAGACCAAGAGTCGGTGGTAAGTTTGTTAAAAGCCGATATTCAAGCGAAGCACAATGAAGTGATTGCGTTCAGCGATCAATTAAAGGAGCATGCCATCAAAGCCACTGAACAAGACATCAATCAATTGACCAATCAGGTATTTGCGGCCAAAAATAAAATTGAAAACTTGCAAGCTGCTCAGCAAAATGGCGAACAGCGTTTAACAGATATTGAAGGGCGTTTACAAGATGAACAAGATGCCATTGCAGAAACCCGAGAAGTCTTGTTAACACTCAATAGCCAATTGCAGGAAACAGCCGAGCAAATGCGCAATTTGGAGCAAGATTATCAAGCAGCAGAGCAAGCCTACCATTTTGCATCGGGTCAGTTCAACGAAACCAATTTGCAATTGACGCGTCAACAAAGCAAATTGACGACCATTAAGCAAGAGTTGTTGTTTAAAGAGAATCAATTGAATGATTTGCATGAGCAAATCAAAAATAATACCGCACAATTGGCTGAAGCTGAGCAAGCCATCATTGATGGGGTAGCTGCTTTACAAGAAGTAGAGACTTTGTTGGTAGAATTAATGCGCAATAAAGAAGCAGAAGAAGTTAAGTTGAACGAAGCGGACCAAGCTTATTATAATTTTAGAAATGCCTTGCAAGAAAAAGAAAGTGCGCTAAGATTGAAAGTGAAGAGCAAGGAAATGATTGACCATTTAGTGAATGAACTCAAAGACAAATTAAATGAGCTCAAATTGCAATTGGCTGGTATGAAGGAGCGCTTGCATGTTGAGTTTAAAATTGAGTTAGACGACATCTTAGATCAACCCAGAACCTCTGATACGCCTCTAGAAGAATTGCAAGCAGCCTCCGACAGAATGCGCAAGCGCATGGACAATATGGGTGAAGTAAACCCCACAGCTATTGAAGCGTATACCGAAATGAAAAAACGGTACGACTTTATTTTAGAACAAAAGAACGACTTGGTAACGGCCAAAGAAAGCCTATTACAAACCATTTTGGAAGTAGAAGAAACTGCCAATCAATTGTTCTTAGAAACCTTTAATAAAGTGCGCGAGAACTTCCAAAAAGTATTCAAGGCCTTGTTCACTGAAGAAGATACCGCGGATATGTTGATGGTCAATCCTGATAATTTAGCAGATACGGGTATTGAAATTGTGGCCAAGCCAAAAGGGAAGCGTCCAAGCTCAATCACACAATTAAGTGGGGGAGAAAAAACCTTAACTGCTACTGCCTTGTTGTTTGCCATCTATCTGATTAAACCAGCACCGTTCTGTATTTTGGATGAGGTGGATGCGCCTTTGGATGATGCCAACGTTGGTAAATTCACGCAAATGATTAAGAAGTTCAGTGACAATTCGCAATTCATTATTGTAACACACAATAAGCAAACCATGGGCGCTGTAGATGTGATTTACGGGGTAACCATGCAAGAGCCTGGGGTCAGCAAGCTGGTACCAGTGGATTTCAGGAGTTTAAACTAACTGTATAAAGATTACCTTTGCGCCTCCATTGAATCATTGGGGGCGCTTTTATTATATATATGAAGTACGAGAAAGAAATCAACAGAAGAAAAACATTTGCCATCATCTCTCACCCAGATGCGGGTAAAACTACTTTAACCGAGAAGTTATTGTTGTTTGGAGGTGCTATTCAAGTGGCAGGTGCGGTAAAGAGCAATAAAATCAAAAAAGGGGCCACTTCCGATTTTATGGAAATTGAGCGCCAAAGAGGTATATCTGTGGCCACTTCTGTGATGACGTTTGAGTATCAAAATATTTTGATCAATTTATTGGATACCCCCGGCCACAAAGACTTTGCGGAAGATACCTATCGAACCTTAACTGCAGTAGACAGTGTTATCTTGGTGATTGATAGTGTGAATGGGGTAGAAGCACAAACCAGACGATTGATGGAGGTCTGCAGAATGCGTGATACGCCGGTGATTGTATTCATCAATAAAATGGACCGTGACGGAAAAAATCGATTTGATTTATTAGAAGAAATAGAAAAAGAACTGGGCATATCCTTACATCCGATGACTTGGCCTATCAACAGTGGGAAAGAGTTTAAAGGGGTCTACAACTTAGACAATCAAAGCTTGCGCTTATTCACAGCCAGCACCAAGGCCGATGATGAAGACGTGATTGCCATTAATGATTTGGCTGATCCTGTATTGGATGCAAAAGTAGGTGCCCGTGACGCCAATCAACTTAGAGAAGATGTGGAGTTGATTGAAGGGGTTTATGGGGCATTAAATCCTGCTGATTATTTGAGTGGGTCTATTGCACCGGTATTCTTTGGGTCTGCAGTCAATAATTTTGGGGTAAAGGAAATGCTAGATACATTTATTCGCATTGCTCCTGTACCCCGTTCTCGCGAAACCACAGCGCGTACCATTGAAGTAGGTGAAGAAAAATTCAGTGGGTTCATTTTTAAAATTCACGCCAACTTAGATCCCAAACACAGAGATCGGATTGCCTTTATGCGGGTTTGCAGTGGCAAGTTTGAGCGGAATAAATACTATCATCATGTACGCTTAGACAAAGACATGCGGTTCAGTAATCCATACAGTTTTATGGCGCGTTCTAAAGAAGTTGTGGAAGATGCTTATGCCGGAGATGTAGTGGGTTTATTTGATACCGGAAACTTTAAAATTGGCGATACAATGACGGAGGGCGAGCACTATTATTTCAGTGGCATCCCTACCTTCTCTCCTGAAATCTTTAAAGAGTTGGTGAACAAAGACCCCATGAAAACCAAACAACTTGAAAAAGGCATCAGTCAATTAACTGATGAAGGTGTTGCACAATTGTTTACACAACATGGGGGCAACAAAAAAATCATTGGTTGTGTGGGTGAATTACAATTTGAAGTGATTCAATATCGTCTCTTACAAGAATATGGGGCTGCTTGTGAATTCAGAACCCTTCCATTTTATAAAGCCTGCTGGTTAACCAGTAAAGACCCTAAAAAATTAGAAGACTTTTTGCGCTTTAAACAACAGAATGCAGCAGAAGACAAAGACGGGCAACCAGTGTATTTGGCACAAAGCGAATGGTTCTTAAATACTGAAATCACCAATAACCCAGATATTAGTTTCCACTTTACAAGCGAAGTGCATAAGTAAACCATATTGGTACTGGTGGCATTGTAGTCCAAATCTTAAAACTTATCTTTAAATGTATGAGCGCAATGTTATCATTTATCGATTTGCACAAAGGCGAGGAAGACAAAGCCAAAGTGCTGGACAATGTAGTCAGTAATACCAGTTTTAGAGGCGCTAATTTATGGATCTTGGCCTGTGCCATTGTAGTAGCTTCTGTTGGGTTAAACGTCAATTCTACTGCGGTGATTATTGGGGCCATGTTGATTTCACCATTAATGGGTCCAATCGTTGGTGCTGGGTTTGCCTTGGGTATTTATGATTTTGCGTTGCTAAAAAAATCTGCTAAAAATTTATTGATTGCTACTGTAGTCAGTTTAACTGTATCAACCATATATTTTAGTATCAGTCCATTCAAAGAGGCACAAAGTGAATTATTGGCCAGAACATCCCCCAATATTTATGATGTGTTGATTGCTTTTTTTGGGGGATTGGTGGGCGTTATTGCCATCACAAGGGCAGAAAAGGGCAATCCAATTCCAGGTGTAGCCATTGCTACTGCGCTGATGCCCCCATTATGCACAGCGGGCTATGGGTTGGCCATGGGTAACTATTTGTATTTTCTAGGGGCTTTGTACTTGTACATCATTAATTGCTTTTTTATTTGCATTGCTACCTATGTAATGGTGAAGTATTTGAAGTATCCGTTAACGACTCATGTTAATCAAAAAAAGCAACAACAAATCAGGGCCATCATTTCGATCTTATTGGTATTGATTATTGTGCCAAGCACTTACTTGGCGTATCAAATGATTCGGGAGAAAAAAATCAAAGCTAGATTAGAGCGCTTTGTACAAACAGAATTTACTGATAAGGGCCATATGTTGGTATATCAAAAAGCCACTGTTTTCCCTTCTAAAAAATTAGAGCTAGCTTTTTGGTCAAAAAAATTCAGTGACAGCGAACTGGCCGTTTTAAAAACCAAATTAATTCAGTACCAATTAGCGCAAACAGATTTAGTGATTCTTCAGGATTCAATTCCAAAGTCTACAGCAACCGATGATCAGATGGCCACACTGATGCAGATACAAAAAGAAGCCAACAAAGAAGTTAATCAACAAGCAAGCGTCTTTAAAGAAATGGCCATTCTTTTTCCAACCATTTCGCCCATTTCTATGGCGAATCACCAATATTTTGCTGGCACTGATTCAACGCAACAAGTATTGGTCCTCTTGATTAAACAGCATGGTGTAGTCGACAGCACAGAGACCAATCAATTGAAAAATTGGTTGAAACTGAAAACACAGAAAGACCGTATCGATATCATCACGCCTTAAATAGATGTTTATGAAAAAAATTCTCATTGTAATGTCTGTTTGGTTGACCCACAGTCAATTGGTCATGGCACAACCCGAATTGCGTTACACCGTTTCTATGCCAGAAGCAGCCAAGGGTAAATTTCATATAACCCTTGACGCAAAAGGGTTTAAACAAGATTCTATTGTTTTAAAAATGCCCAATTGGATGCCTGGGTATTATCAGTTAATGAACTATGCCAATACGGTAGACTCATTGGTGGCCATTCATCAAAATGGGAAAGTCTTACCTGTTTCAAAAATCAATAGCAACAGTTGGCTAATCATTGCGCCGAAGAACAGCCCTTTTCGCGTGAACTATCAAATTAAAACCAACCGAAAATTTGTTGCCAATAGTTTTATTGATAGTGCCCACGCTTATATTGTTTCAGCCAATAATTTCTTTTATGTAGCGTCTATGCTGCAACTGCCGGTACAAATAAAAATCAACAGTGCTGATCAACCCAGATTCAAAAAAATTGCCACCGGATTACAAATGGTTAATGGGAACCCCAATCTTTTTTCAGCACCCAATTTTGATATTCTATACGATTGCCCCATTTTAATTGGTGACTTAAAAGAATTGCCAGCATTCACTGTTAGGGGAGTGCCACACCGTTTTATTGGATACAAAATGGGCAGTTTTGATGAGCAATTATTCATGAATACCCTTCAAAAAGCCATTGAACAAGGCGTCAATATTATGGACCATATCCCTTTTAAGGAATATACATTTATTGGGATTGGACCAGGTAGAGGCGGAATAGAACACTTGAATAATACTACTGTCAGCTTTAATGGCAATGAATTGAAAACGCCTGCAGATATTAATCGAATCATGAATTTTTTGAGTCATGAATACTTTCATCATTACAATGTAAAACGAATCAGACCTGTTGAGTTGGGGCCTTTTGATTATGACAAAGGGAGCAAAACTACGCAGTTATGGATCAGTGAGGGATTATCGGTTTACTTTGAATACTTAATGGTCAAACGGGCTAATATTGTTGATAGAGCTACTTTTTTGAATAACCTAGCCAATAATATTACGGCGCATGAAAACAATCCTGGTAAAGCACACCAAAGTTTATTGCAAGCCAGTTATAACACTTGGTCAGATGGTCCTTTTGGTACCAGTGGGGCCGATAAAAATAAAGCCATTTCTTACTATGATAAAGGCCCTGTGGTAGGAATGATCATTGATTTAGCCATTCGCCAAGCTTCTCAAAATCAACACAGCTTAGACCATGTAATGCGTTATATGTATCAAACGTATTATCAGCGTTTGCAAAGAGGATTCACAGATGCAGAGTTTCAAGAAGCTTGTGAACAAATGGCAGGCAAGTCTTTGGCAACCGAATTTGAATACATTTCAACAACCAAAGCCATCGATTATCAAACTTATCTGAATAACGTAGGCCTCACATTGATTCGCACAGAAACAATGGTCAATCAGCAACCCAAAATCCTTTTTAAAATCGAGCCCATATTGAACCCTACAGCAGCACAATTGGCCATGTTGTCTAGTTGGTTGGGGGATTGAAATCTCCGTTAAAACACGGTTGTTCAAGATGGCCGCAAACGCTAATTTGGTTCTGCTTAAATGAACCATATGCGTGCATTGATATGTATTGTATTATCTGCTTGTTTTTTGACCGCTTGTACACGGTTGCCTGTGCAAAGCATTACTTTATCAGATCATATTCAGGCAGAAGGCCATCGCATGCACCAACTGAATATGATCTTGGTACAGCAATTGTTTGCTGCAAAAAAAGCCAGAGTGGCCGATTTTATCAAGCAAGAATACACACCGCATTTTATACAACAAATGACGGAAGACCTATCGGATGATGAACCAATCAAGTCTGCATTGCCCCAAATTTTGTCAGCAGCCATACCTGTGATTAGCGAAAGACAATACGCTATGCAAATGGCATTGGACTCAGCCAAATCCATGATTGTCACTCAACTGAACGATGATTACGCACGATACAGTTTGGCCAATCAAGAAATGAAAAAACTATTGACCTCAGCTGTTAAACTCAATGAACGAAAACAACAGTTGCTGAACCAATCCAAGCTGTTTAAACAAAAAGGCATTAATTACCAACAGTTGTCGGAAGCCCTAGATCGCTTTGTGTTGTCATCTGGCAATATTGGCGGATTAGTGGTCAATCTTAAAAAAGACATTCAACAAATAGTCAACTAAATCCAACGCTATGCCTACCAATTGGCAAAAAAAAGCCGCAAAAGCCAAACGTGATACCGATGCTGTATTTTCAGAACAAATGCAGCAATTATCTGGATTGTCAGCCCCTGATTTAGCAGCTATTTTAAAGGACAATGCCATGAATCAAGCTGAGTTTAACCAGGTATTGCAAATTGTAAAAGATCAAACTAAGCAGAACAACGATAAAATCAAAGCCATCCAAAATATTGAAAATGGGGTTGGGGTATTGATTGGTTTAGTGGGCAAGTTGCTTTAGAGAAAGAGCCGTTCAACCCAAAATCCTTAATTTTGCCCTCTCATGAAGGCAAAAACACTCAAAAAGGACAAGGTCAATATTATTACCCTCGGTTGCAGCAAAAATTTGGTGGACTCTGAAGTATTAAGTGGACAATTAGCAGCCAATGATATTGATGTAGTGCATGAAAATGCCAAATTAGACCACAATATCGTTGTAGTTAATACCTGTGGCTTTATTGACAAAGCCAAGGAGGAAAGCATTAATACCATTTTAGATCAGGTAGAATTAAAGCGCAGAGGTAAGCTAGATAAAGTGTATGTAACGGGTTGCTTAAGTGAGCGATACAGAGGCGACTTAGAGGCTGAAATGCCTGAGGTTGATGCTTGGTTTGGAACCTTAGAATTGCCATTGATATTAAAGCAATTTGAAGCCGATTATAAGGCTGAGCTTTTAGGCGAACGCATGTTGAGTACGCCTAAACATTATGCTTATTTAAAAATTGCAGAAGGCTGTAATAGAACCTGCTCTTTCTGTGCCATTCCATTAATGCGTGGAAAACATATCAGTCGGTCCATTGAAGATTTGGTTGCAGAGGCAAAAGCCTTAGTGCAAAAAGGCGTGAAAGAAATCATGTTGATTGCACAAGAACTTACTTACTATGGTCTTGATCTATACAAGGAGAGAGCATTGCCCAAATTATTAGATGCATTAGCGGATATAGAAGGCTTAGCATGGATTCGCTTACATTATGCTTATCCGAGTAAGTTTCCGTTAGAGATTTTAGACGTCATGCAACGGCGCAGCAATATTTGTAATTATCTAGACATGCCTTTGCAACATGCGAGCAATCGAATGTTGAAAGCCATGCGCAGAAATATTACCCGTGAAGAGATGTCTGAATTAATACACCAGATACGCGCAAAAGTGCCAGGCATATGTATTAGAACCACTTTGATTGCTGGCTTTCCTGGTGAAACAGAAGAAGACGTGGAAGAATTAAAAGCATTTCTGCAAGAACACCGCTTTGATCGAGTTGGGATATTCAGTTACAGTCATGAAGAAAATACCAGTGCATATGATTTAGAAGACAATGTGCCAGCGGAAGTAAAAGCAGCGCGTGCACAAGAAATCATGGAATTGCAGCAGGAAATTTCTTATGAAAAAAATCAGGCGAAAATTGGGCAGGTGTTTAAAGTGTTGATTGATAAAAAAGAAGCGGGTCGCTATTTAGGCAGAACAGAATTCGACAGTGTAGAAGTAGACAATGAAGTGGTGATTCACAGTACAAAAAAATTACCCATCGGGGAATTTGTCAATGTGAAAATTACCAAAGCCTACGATTACGATTTAGAAGGAGAAGTGGTTGTTTAACACTTACAACTTAAATCCAAATGTCAGCATGATATTGCCTCGGTTACCGCGTTGTTCAGCAAATGTGTTGGGCTTGTCGTTCAAGCGATAAGCAAACACGGCATCTTTGTTCATGATATGTGAGTAAGACAAATCAATAAATATGCCTTTGTTTCTATAGCCCAAACCACCTGTACCAATCACTCTGCTAGCATTCAATGCTTCATCTTTATAAGGGCTACCGTAATACGCAGCCCCCAATCTAAACATCACTGTATTGAATTTTAGTTCACCACCAATTCTAGCATTGATATTGCCTTTATAATTGTCAATGATGGCTTCATTTAATGCGGAATAATAGTTTCTAAAACCAG
>JAIXYL010000101.1 GCA_027490265.1 Sediminibacterium sp. | reverse complement strand
GTTTGTTTGTCTCCTTCAGTTATTCTTCCTAGCGTATCTGGCGAACAGTTTAAAAGCATTACACCACCATAACCTACTGATTTGTAATACATGTCTATAAGTTCGTCTTGTGTCTTTCTTTTTTGTTCATTTGTAGGGCTCCAAAACCAATAATGATTGTAAAGCGGTGCGTCTGCTTCTAGTGGCGCCCAAGCATCTCCATTTGGGTCATCGTCATATTGTGTTGCCATACCTGTTTTAAGTGCCTTTGAGGGTAAACTGTTCCATGCAGGATAAGCCAACTTACCAGATTCAGAACCTGGCCAACGAATGGAAGCTTTTTTACTTTGAAAAATGACCGATTGGCTGGCATACCGATCTAAGATATCATCAATTTCAACCACACAATTGCCATCAAACCAAACTTCTAACATTGGGCCATAATTGGTAAGTACTTCTGTTAACTGTTGTCTGAATACTTTATTATAGGTTTCTTGTAATGCTGGATCAGCTGTTTTGCCGCCACTTCCAATACCCGCTCCATATTTAACGTCTCCAGGATAAATATATATGCCAAGATTAAGCCCCTTTTTTTTACATGATGCTGCCATATCAGCTAACAAATCGCCCTTACCGTTCTTCCATGGAATATTTTTTACACTATAAGGGGTGGTATTGGTTTGCCACCAACAAAATCCCCCCACATGTTTGGCTACAAAAATTATTTGCTTGGCGCCCCATGATTTTGCTACATCACACCATTCATCAGTATTGAGTTGTGTGGGATTGATTCTTGATAAATCAACATTACCCGTTTCATCGTACTCTTTACCAAGCCATGTTGCTACGCCAAAATGGATGAACATGATTCTTTCTTGCTCGTGCCATTTATATTGTATGGCAGAGGGTGTACTTAATTTGTTTATTTGTGAAAAACAACAAATCGATAAACAAAGGATTGAACAAGTAAGCAACAGACGAAATAAAAAATGCATGGAAAAAAATTTATGCTGTATGTAGTGATAATGCAGATTATAAAATTACAAATAAATCGTTATTACCCATTTTATACAAAGCATCAAATAGCTATAAAACTTTTTTCCAGATGATGTTATTTGACAATAGAATCAATGGGCGAGGTCCCCAATAGTTTTATTTTATATGGCCACTGTTCTTCGTTTTTAGCATCTGACTCTGTTCGTTGTCTGCCTATTGAAACTGGCCAATGTTCTGTTGGAGCACCCATTACCACTAACCATAAAAATTCAGTGTCTTTGGGCACTTTAAATTTTAATACGCCATGTGCATTTTTTCCAACTTCGCTGTATACCCTTGTTCCATTTTTTTGAGAAGCCACAAAGCCATAACGCCATCCTGCTTTGTCTATTTTAATTGAATTATATCCTATAGCACCGGCAATTCCTTTAAAATCTAATTCTATGGTACTTCCTAATTTGGGTAATTTTAGTTGTATGCCATTGTAACCATAATTTTGTGGACAATGCGATGGAGCTATAGCATACCAATTATTTTCCTCTGTTTTATTTAACTGAGTGATATGTTGGTTGGCATATGGTTTGGCCACATCTTCAATTCTTTTCATATCCCAAGTAATAAATCTTCTCGATGCGTCAAACATTTCATCATTAAACGCATCTTGGCTTAATTCAGTGAGGCGTTTATAGGTTGCAACAGGATCTTCATTGTCAAGTGTAGCCCTTGACAGTTTACCAAAAAATTCAATGCCATGTTTATTGGACCAATATTCAAAAACATATGGTGAGTGATACATATTGGTAGGATGTAAAAATGCATAATGCGTTTTTTTCATGAAGTCTTTCAAATGATAATTTTCAAAAGTCATCCAATCTGGATATACCTGCCATAACATGTATTGGGCTGACATTTCTGAAATTGATCCTCTTGGGCCTCGTCCATTATCTGCCCTAATCATATACTGAAAAGAATGGCCTAATTCATGAGCAAGTGCACCATATGGTGCTTTATTCATTCTGACTGCTGGTGTCCAAAGCATGCCAATTTTATTTTCTGTTCCACCTCCAAATGCTGTTGCGCCATTGCCTCCAATTACATACAAAATCATTTTATATTGGTCGGTTAGAGAATTCCCTTTGATTACCAATTTTAAGTTATTGACATAATACTCATAGAATCTTTCTAATTCATTTAATGCATTTTGAACATCAAAACGTTTTGATTCATTCGGATTTGCCATAGGGTCTTTTCCAAATTCCTTAGACCAAAACACTACAATATTTTTAGATTCTGCCATCCTGCTGAAACTGAATTCACTGGTGTCACTTAAGTAATTATTGTTATCTGGTGTTCTAAAAACTTTACCTGGTATATATATCTCTTTTTGTCCTGGTCGCTTAATTTTTGCAAATGGATCTGGCGCTGGGCTATTATTTGGTTGTGCAGTTAAAACAAAACAAAAGCAAACGAATGCAATTAAACTGACTAACTTTTTCAATAACATATAGAATGTTTTTTTCTATTTAAATGAAAGGATGACTGTTAAATTAGGCAATTGGTATGTTGATTAAAGCCGTTTCCACCGATTGGTTAAAATAAGTATATACTTGGTTAAACTTGATTTCTATTGAATCCTGCTTTAAGGATGTGACGAAATCCTGCTATAATTAAGCTGTCTAAATACCTAACTTTAAAGAAACCAACTGCATGAGTAAAGGCGACAACAGATACGAGTTAGAGCAAGACTTTATGTTGCTTTTTGAAAATGTTGCCCAGGGCGTCATATACTTAAATGACCAAGGTTTAATCATTGATGCAAATCCCGCTGCGGAACACTTATTGGGCTTATCGCTTGATCAAATGAAAGGTGTATTGTCATTTGATAAACGATGGGAAATCATTAAACCGGATATGTCGTCTTTTCCAGGAACAGAGCATCCATCGATAGTAGCTCTGGCTACTGGTAAACCCGTTTTGAATGTTGTAATGGGCGTAAAACATGCCAATACTAAAAAGCATGTTTGGATATTAATCAATGCAGTACCAGAGTTTAGAAATGGTGAATCCAAACCTTATCGGGTCTTTACTACTTTCACTGATATTTCTGATCAAATTGATCTTGAAAACAAACTTCGACAAAGAAATAAATTACTCCATCTCACTACTTCTATTTCACAGCGCTTCATTAATATTCCACTTGACCATATTGATGAAGAAATTAATGCCGCTCTTCAAAAATTAGGTGTATTTGTAGAGGCCGATCGCATAGCGATTTTTGATTATGATTTTGAAAGTGACTTAGCTTATTATGCACATGAATGGTGTGCGCCAAAAATTGAATCAAAAATCAAAGAATTAGCCATCATTCCATTAAGTGAATTTTCTTCATGGATAAAAATCTTGCAATCTGGTAATCCAATCAATATTCCTAATGTTCATCAACTTGCAAAAGATAGTGCAACAAGTAAATTATTAAAAGCTGGAAATGTAGTTAGTTTATTGGCAGTTCCATTAATGGATGGCGATAAGTGTATTGGTGTAATTGGGCTAGAGTCTGTAAACCGACCTCAATATTTTGATACTTTAGAACAAGATTTGCTAGGCATTTTTGCTGAGCTATTGGTGAATGTTAAAAACAGAATAAACAATGATTCTAAACTTAAAGACAGTGAAACCAAATATAGAGAAATAGCAGAAAATATGTCTGACATGGTTTGGACTATGGATCTTGATTTTAAGACCAATTTTTGCAGCACTTCCGTAACAAAAATTTTTGGCTTCACCCCCAATGAGTTTATTCAACTTCCCTTTGAAAACATATTTGCTTCTGAAACACTATACGCATTCAATAGTCTTTTGCAAAGTTTTCATATAAAGCAAAAAGATCAACAATTTGTTGGAACTGATAGCTGGTCTATTGAGGGCTATGCTTTTAAGCATGATGGATCTGAAATATGGATAAACAATGATATTAAGCCACACTTTTCTGAGGATAATATATTTAAAGGCTTTATTGTCATTACAAGAGATGAAACCCTTCGTAAAAAAGCCAACGATGATTTACGAAAATCTAAATACGACTTAGGCGAAAGATTAAAAGAGCAGCAATGTGTATATAAAGTTTCTTCTTTGAGTCAAAACGATCAATTTAGCTCAAAAGACTATTTTAATGCAATCTGTAATATCATTCCACCTGCATTTCAAGATATTGAACAAACATCTGTACATATTGAATACGAAGGGGAACATTATTACTCTGATAATTATAAGAAAACCAGTAATGCCGCAAAATTTGAGATCATATTTAATGCGGAACTCAGAGGATATGTAGAAGTTTTTATCCCTAACAATTTTTTCTTTTTAGAGGAAGAGTTTGCGATGATGCGAACGGTTATTGACATCATTCAAAAATACAAGCTGTTAAAGAAAACCAAGCAGGCTATTAGTAATTCTGAGGAAAAGTATCGAACGCTTTTTTCGGAATCTCCTGATGGTTATTTAGTAATTAAAGACGGCATATTCATTGATTGTAATAAAGCCAGTGAACATATTTTAGGCGCTGATCAGTCTTATATAATTGGGAAAAGTCCAGTTGATATTTCGCCACCATTACAGCCAAATGGGAAAGCCTCCGAAGCATTAGTAGAAGAGTATATTGCCAATGCTTTGTTGAATGGAGCCATTCATTTTGAGTGGGTGCATACAAAGTCAAATGGGTTGCCTGTAGTGGTTGACGTAAAGTTATCAGTCATCAAATCTGCAGGAGAAAATATTCTGTTTACTACTTGGAGAGATATTACTGCACAACGAGAAGCAGAAGTATTGATTAAAAAATTACAGAGTGCAGTAGAGCAAAGCCCAATCAGTATTTTTATTACCGATTTAAACGGCAATATTGAATATGTCAATCCTTTCACTGTTAATACTACAGGTTATGACTATCAAGAATTGATTGGACAAAATCCAAGAATACTTAAATCAGGGTTCACCAATCCCAGAATATATGAAGAACTATGGGACAGCATTTTATCAGGAAAAGTTTGGAAAGGCATTTTAAACAATCGACGCAAGGATGGTTCTCTCTATTGGGAGTCTACCACCATTACCCCCATTATTGATGTTGTGGGTAATGTCACCCATTTTATTGCTATTAAAGAAGATATAACCGAACGAATTAAAATTGAACATGAGATCAAACAACTGAATATTAATCTTGAAAAAAAGATTGCAGAACGAACCCTTGCTTTACAAAACAGTAATACCGCATTAATCGCTGCAAAAATTGAAGCAGATTCTGCCAATCACGCTAAAAGTGAATTTTTGTCGAGAATGAGTCATGAATTGCGAACCCCTTTGAATTCAATTTTAGGGTTTTCTCAGTTACTTGAGATTAGCGATCTTGATTTTCAACAACAAAAATCAGTTCATCATATTTTAAGCAGTGGCAAACACCTACTTGGATTAATTAATGAGATTTTAGAAATTTCCCGAATTGAAGCTGGTAAAGTAATGGTTTCTGTAACTGATGTTAATTTAAAAATAGCCATTGAAGAAATTCTAGAAACGCTTAAGCTGTTTGCCAAACAACATGACGTTAGTTTAATATTTGAGCCAATACAGGCTAATCTATTTGTAAAAGCAGACTTACAAAGAATTAAACAGATCTTATTGAATTTATTAAATAATGGTATTAAATACAATCAATCGAAAGGTTGGGTAAAGATTCATACAGAGGAAATTATTAAAGATAACCAAGCATTCATCAAAATTAGTGTAGTAGACAATGGTCCAGGCATAGCTCCCAATCATCTCAATAAACTGTTTGTACCTTTTGAAAGATTGGGTGCAGAAAATTCTGCTGTAGAAGGTACAGGGTTAGGCCTGTCTGTTGTAAAACAATTGACTAATTTAATGGGTGGTTATTGTGGTGTTGAAAGCCAGTTAAATCGGGGTAGTATTTTTTGGGTGGAATTGCCTAAGTCTGATCATTCAGTCTTAACTGAACTTAAGCAGAGTCATTTTTCAGAAAAGAACAATGCGCCAGCACCTAATAATCATTCAACTGTTTTATATATTGAAGACAACCTTTCTAATATTGAATTAGTGAATCAAATTATTTTATCAAAGCGACCCAATATTCACTTAGTAACAGATATGTATGGAAACAATACAGTTGAACTTGCCAAAAAATATCAGCCCAGTTTAATTTTACTTGATCTTAATTTACCCGATGTACATGGTGCTTTTGTATTTGATAAGTTGCAGAAAGAGCAAGACTGTAAACATATACCTGTCATAATAGTAAGTGCTGATGCAATGCCTAATCAAATTGATAAACTAATGGCAGCAGGGGTAAAGCATTACTTAACAAAACCATTTGATGTAAGTGAATTCCTAAATCTTTTGGATCAATATACAAAGCCTAACTAAGTGTTGACAAACCACTAATGAGTTTTGATTGTTTGGTATATGCTTTATTTGGTGCATAGATATACAATAGAGAAGCACCTTTTATGGTCTGTATGATTTCGTTTACTTCGGTTTGTGGTACAGCCGGACATCCTAAACTTCTTCCAATATATCCTTGCTTTTTGATTGTCCATTCGCTTACATAGTCAGCTCCATGTAATACTATAGCACGTTTTAAAGCTTTATCATTAATACCTGATTCTATACCATTTAATCGCAAAGACATGCCATGTTTGCCATTATAGATATCACCAGTGATATAAAAGCCTAAACTGCTTTGATTAGATTGGTTTTTATTTGAAAATTTATCAGCGAATAGCTTTCCAGAATTGCGGCCGTGTGCTACCAATGTTTGCAAAACCAACTCCATTTTCTCCATATCAATGATAAAGAGTCGTCTGGCTGAACTTGGTTTACTGAAATCTGCAATGGTTAAAAATCGACTGTTCACCAATTGCCCTTTTTCTTTCAAAGTTTCATATCCTTTAACGGCAAATGCAACAGCTTCTTTACTAATATCCATTTTTGAAGTCAATAAATCGATTCCGCTAATCAGATTTGTAACAGATGCAGTTTGTTTATTGTTGAATGCTTGTGTGGAGAAACACACCAATATGCCTAATAGTAAAATTTGTTTTTTCATAGCGGGGGTACTAATCAAACCTTGAATTGTAAAAATTTACAGGATGGCAAAGTTACTCATAAGTACACCAGAAAGCCCATGAAAACTGTTAAAATCGGTAATTATACATTGGCTTGAGCGCTTTTGGCAGAAATATCTCGTACTGTTTTATCAATTTCATTGGCTGATGTAATCACAATATCCATAATATCTTCCTGCGATACACCAGCATCGTCTTTAATCTCTAATAAAGAAATTGCTCCCATCATCCTAGCTAACGGAGCTCTCACCACATGTGATTGTATCCATGAAATTTCACGTAATGCTTTATTCTGTAATTCAATTGCTGCAATGTTTTTCTCTAATTCATTTTTAGCTATCAATAAGTCATCATTGATTTTTCTAAGTGCTACAGTTCTTTCTTGTACCTTTTCTTCTAGTATATGGTTTTGATTAGTTAATTGGGAAAGTAAAAAAACAGTGAATAGTAAATTTTTGATTCTTAAATCTACTTCTGTTAAATCAAATGGTTTGGTTAAAAAATCACTGGCACCACTTGATAACGCTCTTTTCTTAGATTCTGGCGTGATATCCGCAGTCAATACCAAAACCCGCATTAATCTAAATGGATCTTTTTCTTTGTTCAATTCATCCATAATGTCGAACCCTGATACATTCGGCATCATTAAATCTAATAAAATTAATTCGGGTTTAAATTCATTGATGATTTGTATGGCTATTGTTGAATCACTGACGGATTTTACATTCGTATAACCCTTCATCATGAGTAAGTTTTCCAATACTTCAATATTGGTTAACGTGTCGTCAATAATTAAAATTCTTGCATCTTTTAAATTGTCTTTCATGGTATTTATTTTACAAATGCATCAACAATGTGCAAAAATGAATTGATCTCAATTGGCTTGGTTAAATAATCTTTTGCACCCATAGCCAATAAATGATCAATTTGATTTGGCATTGCATCGGCGCTAATAACCACTACGGGGATATATTTAGTTAATTCATTTGATTGTAATTCAATTAAAATATCTTTTCCATGTTTGTCAGGCAAATTAAGATCAAGTAATATTAAGCTTGGTTTGCATGCTAATACCTTTTCCATTACACCCTTGCCTACCATGTGTACAACTAATTGAATAGCATTTCTTTTTGTTTCAATGATTTCTTGTACCAATTCAATATTTGGTAAATTATCTTCAATATACAATACTGTTCCACTTTGAACATGCTTAGCTTCCTGTTGTGGTTTACCTGTTTCATTTTCAATCATCTCCAATTGATTGGTACATTTCTGTAATTCAATCCAAAATGTACTACCAACTTCAGGACTACTTTTTACCCCAACAGAACCGCCCATTAACTCTACCAACTGCTTTACAACAGCCAATCCCAATCCAGTACCTTCTACGCCTGACCTTTCTGCACCAATTCTTTCAAATGGAATAAATATCTTTTCTAAATATTGTTCTTCTATTCCCCAACCAGTATCAGACACTGAAATTCTAACTGGTGTATATTCATTTTCAATCATTGGTTTAACGGTTACATAAATGGTTACTTCACCTCCTTCATTATTATATTTAATGGCATTATTCGTAATATTAATCAGTACTTGTTTTAACCTTTGTTTGTCTGCCTTTATAAAAATTGGTGACTGAATATTCAATTCTGTTTCAATATTGATGCCTTTTTGATTTGCTGAAAACAATAAACTTTCTTTAACATCATTAATGATTTCATAAACATTGACTGGCTCAACGGAAATACTAATTCTTCCAGATTCAATTCTAGAAATATCCAATACTTCATTAATGAGATTTAATAAATGCTTTCCGCTATCTAAAATATGTTGCACACCTTTTTCTTGAATGGCTGTTAGTTCACTCATTTGTAACAACTGTCCAAACCCTAAAATTGAATTCATTGGTGTTCTTAATTCATGACTCATTTTAGATAAAAAATCAATTTTTGCTTGGTTGGCTTTCTGCGCTAATTGGTTGGCATTAATCAAGGAAATATTTGCATTTTCTAAATCATTGGTTCTTTCTTTAATTTTCTCTTCCAAATGCAGGTTCAAATCTTTTAATTCATCTTGAATCCTTTTGCGTTCTGTTATGTCTTCTTTGATGGCAATATAATGTGTGATTTTGCCATCTTCATTCATGATAGGACCAATTGTTGCTTGTTCCCAATACAAACTCCCATCTTTTTTTCTATTGTGAAAAATCCCCTTCCATTCTTTGCCATTGGTAATATTACCCCAGAGCTGTTCATATTCTTCTAAAGAAGTTTCGCCCGATTTCAAAATTTTTGGGTTCTTACCTAATAATTCTTCTTGGGTATAACCTGTTGTTTGAAAAGTATAAGGATTAGCATATTCTATATTCCCGTCTAAATTAGTAATGACAACTGTTAGGGGGATTTGATCCACCGCTCTGGACAATTTCCGAACCTGTTCTTCCGCTGCTCGTTTGGCGGAGATGTCAATCCCCATACATTGCATTTCACTTGGATGACCATTGGCATCTGTTAAGCAAACAAATTCCCAAATGGTTGTTTTTATACCCCCATTTTTTGCTGGCTTATCTAATTCAACTTGATGAACAGTACCGGGGTTGCTCATGCAAGCAAATACAACTTCTTGCACACGTTGGTGATGGTAATTGCAAATTGATTTTAATGAGTCTTCATTTTCTAAACCTTTATGATCATACATCCAGCCGAAATCATCTTCAAAGGTTTGATTCCAATAAGTATGTTTTCCAGTTAAATCGGTTCTAAGTATATAATGTGTTGGACTATTGACAATTTTTTGTAACCTAAATTCACTTTCTTGAATTTTTTTGTTGTATGCTACACGAAGCATCATATTGGCATACATTTCAGCAAAAATGACCAAGAGGTTTTGTTCTTGTTCAGAGAAAAAATGTTTCCTATGCACCAAATCCATTCCTACAAACCCAATGCAGTCCTTTCCATTCAAAATCGGAACGGTTAAAATGCTTTGAATGCCTCTTTTAACCAAAATTTGTTTCATGCTATTGTGATCAGACAGCGCACTTATATCTGGTATATGTATGGCTTTTCCTTCTGTATGTTCAATCAACCAATCCCTCATTTTTTCTAAGGGCATATCTTGACAACTTGATTGGTACGACGATATGCCTTCTTTGCACCATTCATAAGTATTACGGACAATCTGTTGTTTGAAATCATAATCAATAATGTATACCCTGTCTGCCTCAATAAAACTACCAAGTTCTTTTAAAGATTGTTGAACTGCTGCTTCGGGTTGATTGTGCATTACACCCAAATACGTTTTGGCTGTTTTTGTTACAAGACTCTGAAGCTTATTTTGTACATGCAGTTTTTTTTCAATGGTAATATGTGAGGTAATATTGGTTAATGTTGTGAGTACTCTGGTTAATGTTTTACCATCTTCTGCAAATTCTGGTTCTGCATCAATCATTAACCAAGTGGTATGCCTTTGTTTAATCCTGTGAATACCAATAATATTATCTGATACAGCTTGCTTAGTATTTAGCACAATTGAAGTCGGAAATTCATTACTTGGAATTTCAGTTCCATCATAATCAATAAATAAGAATCCGTCTTGATGCGTTTGTAATTTGGTTAAATCTGCCAATTGTAGACCTAGAATTCTTTCCGCAGCTTTATTGGCATAATTAAGGGTGCCATCAGCATTTGTATAGATTATCCCAACATTAATTTTGTCGAGTAATTTGTTATTTGTGAAAGAATGCTCAACCATATTTCGTTGAATTTGTTTGGAAGCCATTAAAGTTAATAAATGTATCTTTGATATATAGACTATGTTTTACAAGATTTTGACAGTAGCTGGCTTGGCCACATTTGAAATTTACGCTGCAATTCCTGCTGGTTTTGCATTTGGGATATCTGCTTGGACGATTTTTTTTGCAACCGTGATTGGTGGATTGGTTGGCGTATTTATAGCGGCGTTTTTAGGTAAGCAAATCCAACAATATCTCAACAGATTTAGAAAACCGAAACCTAAAAAAGAAAATAAAAACGCACTTATTTTTAAGATTTGGGATAAATATGGTGTGATTGGTTTGGGTTTTTTTGGTACACTAACAGTTGGGGCACCAGTCAGCATTGGTGTTGGTACAGGATTAAATGTATCTATACAAAAATTGCTCATTTGGTGTTGTGCAGGTGTAGTTACAAGATGTGCACTTTTCACTGCATTAGGACATTATGGTATGAAACTGTTTGATTAGTTTTTGGCCGCTCAACATTTTTCATTCACTGGATACTTTAGAATACTTATTTTTAATATGTCGTTTAAGATCAACGGCTTATTGATTGAAACATAAATATATTATTAGTGTTTGTTTATTATTATTGGTAAGTATACCAATCATAGCTCCATTATGTTTTTATATTCATCAAAAACATATTCGTCATGAAATGGAAGAGCGATTGGAAAAAGAGCAATTAGTCACTATTACTTTAAAAAAATTAATCTGGTATAAGCCTGATAAGGAATTACTTATTGAGGGTAAAATGTTTGATGTGCATTCTGTTAAGCAATTGAACAAAGAATCATTTATTGTTACTGGAATATACGATGACCAAGAAAAAGCCCTTTTTCAAACATTAAATTTGCTGATGAAAAAAAAGGGTAATTTATCAAAACAGATCACTCAATCAATTTCTATTTTTTCATATTTCTCACCTTTGATGATTAATACATCTCAGTTAACTCCTAAAAAACTAAACAACCATTTTTTTGCCTTAAATCAGAAAATATTGTCTCAATTTGCTTTATCTGTAATTACACCTCCTCCTAATTTAGCTTTTTAAGCGTATTAGTAAATAAAGATGACTTAATCTAGATTAAGTACAACATTTATTCATTTTATTTAATTTCTATGAAACAAATATTTGGCATTCTTGTGGTACTATGTACCACACAGATTCTTTATGCCCAAACTGATAAAGACACATTAAACAAAACAAAAGAGCTAAAGCCTGTGATGGTTTATTATAACCGTTGGGAAAGAAAAATCAATGAAGTTCCCAATAGAATCACCAAGTTTAATTTAAAGCAACAGAAATTACAGAACCCTCAAACCATGGCTGATGCATTGGGTTTAACGGGTGAAGTCTTTATTCAAAAAAGTCAGCTTGGTGGTGGAAGCCCCATGATCAGAGGTTTTGCTACCAATCGGGTATTAATCGTTGTAGATGGGGTTCGCATGAACAATGCCATTTACAGAAGTGGAAACTTGCAAAATGTGATTTCTTTTGACCCATTGGCTTTAGAAGATGCAGAAGTGATTTTTGGACCTGGCTCATTAATGTATGGCAGTGACGCAATTGGTGGTGTAATGGATTTTCACACGCTTCAACCAAAATTTTCTTCCAACAATAAAACCCTTGTTAAAGGCGACGCGTTTGTGCGTTATGCTTCTGCCAATAACGAACAAACAAGTCATGCCAATTTGAATATTGCTGGAAAAAAATTCTCTTTTTTAACCAGTTTAACCTTAAGTGATTTTGGTGATTTGAAAATGGGAAAAAATGGCGGTCAGAACAGTTATTTGCGAAGAGAATATGTTGAGCGCATCAATAATGCTGATGTAATTGTGGCCAATGCGGATCCTTATTTGCAAAAACAATCAGGATACAATCAAACCAATTTTTTGACAAAGTTGCGGTTCAAGCCAAATGAACAGTGGGACATACAATATGGTTTTCACTATTCTAAAACCGGCCATATTCCCAGATACGATCGCTTAATTGAATATGCATCTGGTAACCTACGCTTTGCAGAATGGAACTATGGGCCTCAATTCTGGACCATGCATACCGCTCAAATACAACACAAACAAATGACTGGTTTGTATTCTGAAGCAAGATTGGTGGTAGCCTATCAACAATATGAAGAAAGCAGGATTGATCGCAGACGCAACAATAACAATCGCAGAACTCAAACAGAACAAGTAGACGCTCTTTCAGTAAACTTAGATTTTACAAAAGCCATTGATGCATCTCAGGAATTATTCTATGGCGCTGAATGGGTGACCAATCAAGTTGGTTCTACTGCAACCAATCTGAATATTTCAAACAATGTGCTTACGAATGTTGCAACCCGTTATCCCGATGGTTCTAAATGGCAATCCGTAGCATTGTATACCAGCTATAAAAAAGCCATCAACACAAAGTTTAATTTTTCGGGTGGATTAAGATTCAATAGTGGGAATACGGAAGCAATATTTGATACCAGCTTTTTTAAATTTCCATTCACCAATGCACGGATAAGCAACAGCAGTTTAACAGGAAACCTAGGATTGGTCTATAAAGCAAGTGATCGTTGGCAATTCAATGCATTGGCTTCTACTGGTTTTAGAATGCCCAATATAGATGATATAGGTAAAGTATTTGAATCTGCCCCTGGCAATGTGGTGGTGCCCAATACCAACCTAAAATCTGAATATGCTTGGAATGTTGAAGTAGGTCTGCAATACAATCATGACCATCATTTCAATTACTATGTATCCATATTCACCACTTCATTGCGCAATGCACTTACCAACAGACCTTTTCAATTTAATGGACAGGATTCAATCATATACGACGGGGTAAAGAGTAGGGTGACTGCTATACAAAATGTTGCAGAGGCAAATGTATGGGGTGTGCAATTAGGCTGGGAGTGGTTCTTCAACAAAAACTTAAAATGGCAAACAAAGCTGAATTGGATCGAAGGCAAGGAAACAGATGATGTTAAAAATGAGCAGGTACCTTTAAGGCACGCACCACCATTTTTTGGAAGTACTGCTATTCAATGGCAATACAATCGATTCGCTTTTGAAATCAATGCACAGTTTAATGGTCAAATTTCCAATGCCAATTTAGCACCAAGTGAACAACTAAAAACAACCATTTATGCGGTTGATGCCAATGGCAAACCTTTTTCACCTGAATGGTATACTGTCAATGTAAAAGCTAATTACCAAATGGGTAAGTTATTGTTGAATATTGGATGGGAGAATATGACCAATCAACGATACAGACCTTATTCATCAGGTATTGTTGCGCCAGGAAGTAATTTTATCACGAGTATTCGGTATAGTTTTTAAATTTGGCCATGACAGCAGTTAAACAGATCATCTTCGATTTAGGCGGCGTTTTTTTAAACATCAATTTTCAATTGAGTAGTCAGGCATTTGCTCAATTAGGGGTAACCCAGTTTAATGATATGTTCACGCAACATTATTCTAATCCGCTTTTTGAATTGTTGGAAACCGGAAAAATTTCTGAGCCTGATTTTTATGATGCGTTTAGAGACGCCACAAAAGTGCCATTAACCGATGCGCAAATTAAAAACGCATGGAACGCTTTACTATTAGACTTTCCACCTGAGCGAATTGAATGGCTTGAAAAAATAGCTAAACAATACAAGGTCTATTTGTTCTCGAATACCAATCAAATTCATTACGATTATTTTATTGAACAGTTTGCACAACAATTTAATGGCAAACGCTTTAATGACTACTTTATAAAAGCGTATTACTCTCAGGATTTAGGCTTGCGAAAACCTTATTCTAATGCGTTTGAAGCCATCCTGACCGAACAGTCATTGAATCCAGCTGAAACCTTATTCATTGATGATACCATCAAAAATGTTGAAGCGGCTGCAAGTTTGGGCATGCAAACCATCCATCTGGCACCGCCATTGACAGTGTTAGATCTCAATCTTTAATGACACTAGGTAGATTATTTGATTTCTTCAAAATCAAGGTAATCGTCTCTTTTTGCAGAAGTTGTTGGGCCAGATTTAGGCGCTGATTGGGTTTGTTGACGCGCGTATTCCTGTTGCTGCTGGGCTTGCTGCTGTTGCATTTCGGTCATTTTTTGCTTGATTTGGCTGGCTGTTCTTGAAACAGGGATGACCAAACCAAATATGAACCGATACAACATATAGATGGCCAAACACCAAAGGATGACTTTTAACATAAGAGGATAAAATTAGGATTTAACCCAGAATTGGGTTGTTAAAACAGCCTGAAATGGGAAGAACGGCAAAAATTTGGCACTTAAGCCCAAACTGACGTATATTTGCGTCAAGCTAAGAATCAACAGAAGGGAACGAATTTCGTTCCCTTCTCCTTTTTTAACATGGCAACAGATCAACATTTACCAACCATCGAACAGTTTTTACAGACCATTTTGGCTGAAGAGCCTGCTTATTTTCTGGTTTCTGTAAAAATTAAGCCAACCAATAATATCAAGGTCTTCTTAGATGGGGATCAAGGCTTACCCATAGAGAAATGCGTGTATTTTAACCGCAAACTCTACAAATTAATTGAGGAAGCGGGCATTTATCCAGAGGGAGAATTCTCTTTAGAAGTGTCTTCACCTGGTATTGATGAACCTTTGAAATTGATTAGACAATACCAGAAAAATATTGGCAGATCCATTCAAGTGGTGTTTACAGACGATACCATCAAAGAAGGCATTTTAGAAACTGTAGCAGAAGCCGATATCATGATCCAATGCACCAGTGGTAAAGGAAAGAAAGCAGTTACCGAACAAGTACTGATTCCTTTTTCAAATATTAAATCAACAACCGTTCAAATTAAATTTTAGCAGAATAAAACAACAGCATTATGGCCAGTATCAACTTAATAGAGGCGTTTCAGGAGTTTAAAGACGCAGAAAATATTGATCGTCCCACGATGATGAAAGTGGTAGAAGATGTTTTCAAAACCTTGCTTCGTAAGAAGTTTGGCGCAGACGATAATTTTGACGTTATCGTAAATGCCGAAAAAGGTGACCTTGAAATCATTCGTCGCCGTATGATTGTGGAAGACGGCGAAGTGAATGATCCATTAGCGGAAATTGCGTATTCTGAAGCTGCCAAAATTGAACCAGACTTTGAAGTGGGTGAAGAGTTGTACGAAGAAGTTGATATTTTAGACTTCGGCAGAAGAGCCATTTTGGCCGCAAAACAAACGCTGGCAAGCCGTATCAGCGATTTGAAGAAGAATGTTTTGGTAAAAAAATATGGCGACCGTGTTGGTGATATCATCAGCGCTGAAGTATACCAAGTTTGGAAAAAAGAAGTGTTGTTATTAGATGAAGAAGGCAACGAATTGATTTTGCCAAAGTCTGAACAAATACCTCAAGACTACTTTAAGAAAGGCGAAAATATTCGTGCAGTTGTGGCAAGGGTAGATATGAAAAACAATACCCCTGTTATCATCTTGTCTAGAACAAGCCCAATGTTCTTAGCTAAATTATTAGAGATAGAAGTACCGGAAATTTTTGATGGTTTGATTGCCATTAAGAAAATCGTTCGTGAACCAGGCGATCGTGCAAAAGTGGCCGTGGAATCTTACGATGATCGTATTGATCCAGTGGGTGCTTGTGTTGGTATGAAAGGCAGTCGTATTCATGGCATTGTACGCGAATTGAAAAACGAAAATATTGATGTCATCAATTTTACCACCAATATTCAATTGTTGATTCAACGTTCATTAACGCCTGCCAAAATCAGCTATATGGACTTGGATAATGATAAAAAACAAGCCAACGTTTACCTAAAAGCAGATCAGGTGTCACTGGCGATTGGTCGCAGAGGGGTGAATATTAAATTGGCCTGTGAATTAACCGGCTATGAAATTGATGTATATCGTGAAGACGAAGAAATCACTGATGAATTTGACATTGATTTGGATGAATTTAGCGATGAAATTGAAACCTGGATTATTGATGAATTTAAGAAGATTGGTTGCGATACCGGTCGTAGTATTCTTAAGTTAACAGTGGACGAATTAGAGCGTAGAACCGATTTAGAGCGTGAAACCATTGAAGAAGTTAGAAAAGTACTACAAGAAGAATTTGATAGAGAAGAATAAGCAGCCAATAACCACGTATATTTGTCAAGTATGCGTGGGTTAGTTGTAACGCATATTAGGACCCAAAAACAAAGAATGTCAGAACTGAAATTACCGAGACTGTTAGCAGCCGCCAAAGAATTTAATATTGGTCAGGATACCCTGATTGAATTCTTGGTGAAGAAAGGATTTAACAGAGATGACCTGAAGCCAACTGCAAAGCTTCAGGAAGACCATTACCGTGCCCTTCAGGCAGAGTTCCAAGGCGACAAAGTGGCCAAGAACAAAGCCGATCAAGTAGAAATACCAAAGGGTAGCCAGAGTGAAGCGAAGAAAAAGAAAGATGAGGAAGAGATCACTTTTAAAAAGGATGAGAAGAAAGTAGCGGAACCAGTTGCTGAAAAGAAAGCAGCCGTTGAGCCTGAGCCAGTAGTGGTTGCAGCGCCAATAGAACCATCACCAAAAGCTGAACCTGTTGTTGAAACACCAGCTGCCCCTGTAGAAGTGACGCCGGCGCCCATAGTTGAAGCCCCTGCTCCACCTAAAGAAGTGGTAGCGCCTGTTGCAGAACAAGTGGCTGAACCTGAGATGGTGAAAGCAGACCTTCCACCAATTGAAGGGCCTAAAGTGTTGCACAAAATAGATTTATCTGCCATTGATTCGTCTACACGTCCTAAAAAGACGGCTAAAAAGACAGAACCCATTGCAGATAAAAAAGCAGATGCACCAAAGCCTGCACCGAAACAAGCCCCAAGTCCTGTGGTTGAAAAGCCTGCCGCTCCAGCACCAGCTGCTGTGGTTGCGCCTGTAACCCCTGCACCTCCAGCGGTTGAAGCTCCCCCAACTATTGAAAATATTCGGGCGGAAAAATTGGAAGGGCCCAAAATCTTAGGCAAAATTGAATTGCCTATTAACAGCGATACCCGTCCTAAACCAATGGGTAGAGACGAAAAACGCAAGCGCAAACGCATTCCTGTAGATAAAAAAGGTGAACCCAACAATGCCCCTGCACCAAAAGATGCGGACGGCAGACCATTAACCGGTCCTAATCGCCCAATTGTTCCTGCAAGAAATAACAATCCCAATGCTGGAAACGGCGGCGGTGGTGGATTTAACAGAGGCGGTGGAGGTCAAGGTGGATTTAACCGCGGTGGCCAAGGTGGCAATAGAAACAGAAACGATCGCAACGCACCAAGAGTAGAAGACAAAGAGATTGATCAAAAAGCTATTCAGGAAAAAATCCGTGAAACACAAGCCAAGCTTGCCGGAACGGGTGGTAGAGGTAAGAGCCTGAAAGCCAAATATAGAAGAGCCAAAAGAGACGAAGCCGCCGAATCAATGGGCGACGAAATGATGGAAGACAACAAACTACAGGTAACTGAATTTGTTACCGTGAGTGAATTGGCCAACCTCATGGATGTAAGCTTTGCTGATGTAATTGGCAAGTGTATGAACTTGGGAATCATGGTGTCTATTAACCAACGTTTGGATGCGGAAGTCATTGAATTGGTAGCCAGTGAGTTTGGATTTGAAGTAGAGTTTATTGGATTAGAAGATGTGGATGATTTAGATATGGACGATGATGAGGATGATGAAGCGGATAAAACTGAACGTCCGCCAATTGTTACCATCATGGGTCACGTTGACCATGGTAAAACCTCTTTGCTGGATTATATCAGAAATGCAAATGTGGTTGCAGGTGAAGCCGGTGGTATCACTCAACATATTGGGGCGTATGAAGTAACCTTGCCGAATGGTAAAGCCATCACGTTCTTAGATACCCCAGGTCACGAAGCCTTTACAGCGATGCGTGCGCGTGGTGCTAAAGTAACGGATATCTCCATTATTGTGGTAGCTGCGGATGATGCCGTAATGCCTCAAACAAGAGAAGCCATCAGTCACTCTCAAGCTGCTTCTGTTCCAATGATTTTTGCAGTCAATAAAATTGATAAAGACGGGGCCAATCCTCAAAAGATTTATGAGCAATTGTCTCAGATGAATATTTTGGTGGAAGCTTGGGGTGGTAAATTTCAAAATCAGGAATTATCTGCTAAGCAGGGCTTGAACGTAGATTTATTGCTTGAAAAAGTATTATTAGAAGCTGAATTATTAGACCTAAAAGCCAACCCTAACCGCGAAGCCAACGGTACAATTATTGAAGCATCACTCGATAAAGGTAGAGGCTATGTAGCTACCATTTTAGTGCAAAACGGTACATTGCGTCAAGGCGACTTGATTGTGTCTGGTCAGCACTTTGGTAGAGTGAAAGCCATGTTTAATGAGCGGAATCAACGCATTGAAACCGCACCGCCTTCTACACCTGTAGTAATCCTTGGTTTGAATGGTGCACCACAAGCTGGTGAGAAATTCAAAGTATTCGAAGACGAAGCAGAAGCTAAAGAAGTGGCAACCAAGCGCGCACAAATTTCAAGAGAACAAGGTTTAAGAGCGCGTAAGCATATTACACTAGATGAAATTGGTCGTCGTTTGGCATTGGGTAACTTCAAAGAATTAAACATCATCATCAAAGGGGATGTGGATGGTTCTGTAGAAGCATTAAGCGATTCATTACAAAAATTAAGTACGGCTGAGATAGCAGTAAGAGTAGTATTGAAAGGGGTAGGACAGATTTCTGAAAGTGATGTATTGTTGGCAACTGCATCAGATGCCATCATTATCGGATTTAACGTTCGTCCTTCAATGCAAGCCAATAAATTAGCAGATACAGAAGGTGTTCAGATCAAACTTTACTCTATTATTTACCAAGCCATTGACGAAATCAAGAGCGCGATGGAAGGTATGTTAGAACCGAAGATTCAAGAGAAAATTACGGCTAACGTAGAAGTAAGAGAGGTTTACAAATTTGATAAAGCAACTGTTGCAGGCTGTTTTGTACTAGAAGGTAAAATTGCTAGAAACAGCAAAATCAGAATCATCCGTGATGGTATTGTGGAATATCCTAAGGGTGAAGGTCAAGCTGCAGAATTGGGTAGCTTGAAACGCTTTAAAGATGATGTGAAAGATGTGTCTACCAATATGGAGTGTGGTTTAACCATTAAAAACTTCAATGACCTTAAAGTAGGTGATATCGTGGAAGCATTTGAAGAAGAGGAAGTGAAGCGTACTTTATAGATAATAAACCAATTGAAAGCCTCAAACCATGCGTTTGGGGCTTTTATATTTTGTTAAAAGCAGTATAGGGCGTGTAAAACCGCTTTTGTTTGATTATTTTTATACTATGCAAGGGATGAAAAAAGGATTGATAGGTGCAGCCATTTTAGTGGCTGGTTTGTTTGGCTCGGTTGAGGCGCAAACGAAAAAAGTCATTGCCGACAAGATTGTTGGTCAGGTGGGTGATAAAATTAT
>JAIXYL010000072.1 GCA_027490265.1 Sediminibacterium sp. | reverse complement strand
TTTGGTAAATGCTTTGGCCAAGTACATCGTAATCTGACGAGCCTGAACAATCTCTCTTTTACGCGTCTTATGCAATAAGCGATCATAAGGCACATCAAAATATTCGCAGACCATTTTTTTTTTTTTTTTTATGGTAATTTCTTTGCTGCTGGTTTTTACAAAGTTGCGCAACACTTTCTTCGCCAACTCTACATCAATTTCTTTTTTTTTTTTTTTTGATTGAGCTAATAAAGAAATAAGTGCACCTTCTAATTCACGCACATTGGTGTTGATATTGTAAGCAACGTACTTGATTACCTCTTTAGGCATATCCAAACCATCGTTCTTCATTTTCTTTTCAAGAATTTCAATTCTGGTTTCGTAGTCAGGCACTTGTAAGTCTGCACTTAAGCCCCATCTGAAACGACTTAACAAACGTTCTTGCATGCCGTCTAAATCCTTCGGTGGTTTGTCTGAAGTTAACACCAACTGTTTACCACTTTGGTGCAAATGATTGAAGATGGCAAAGAAGGCATCCTGACTTTTTTCTGCTCGACTAAAAAACTGCACATCATCAATGATCAAAACATCAATCAATTGATAGAAATGAATAAAATCATTAATGGCATTATTGCGACTATGGTCAACAAATTGGTTGATGAATTTTTCACTGCTTACATACAACACCACTTTAGACGGATGCAATCGTTTTACGTCATTTCCAATGGCTTGTGCCAAATGCGTTTTGCCCAATCCAACACCACCATATATCACCAATGGGTTAAATGAATTGGCCCCTGGCTTCTCTGCAACTGTTTTACCAGCTCTGCGTGCCACTCTATTACAATCGCCCTCAATGAATGAATCAAAAATATAGCCATGATTCAATTGCGGGTCAATCTGCATTTTCTTTAACCCCGGTATTACAAATGGATTCTTTACAGGATTGTCAATCACCAATGGAAAATTCATTTCGTTATTGTTGATTGATTTTGGTCCACGCGCAGGAATATCAACAGAACCATTTCTGCTATTGGTATTGCCGCTGTCTACCATAATACGGTATTCTAATCGGGCATCTTTACCTAATTCACGTTTTAAAGTTTTGGCAAGCAAAGTAACATAGTGCTCCTCTAAGTACTCATAGAAGAATTGAGAAGGTACTTGTATCATCAATACATTCCCTTTTAATTCTACTGGAGTAATCGGTTCAAACCATGTTTTAAAATGTTGCCATTCTACAATGTCTTTAATAATCTTTAAACAATTGATCCAAACATTTTCCGCGTTCTTAGCCATACAAAAAAGTGAACAATTTTATATAATCAGTTAAGTTTTTTCAATTCCTACAAGTTATTCCATTTTCCCCATATGTGGATATGTTAAGAAAATAAAATCGGGTTGCGAATATGTAGACTTTATGTTGAAAAAAAAATTTTTTTATTCGTTAGGTTTTCTCATTACAACTACAGTATGGGCTTTCGGGGATTTTTTTCTTTTGGCTTCCGAAAAATTGTAATCCAAACGCCCCATTTGGATGCCTCCCCAGCCCATTTGGTTCACCAAAATATCCCCACCGTCCTTGTTTTTGTATTGTCTGGGTTGATCAAAAAAGCGGTGCGTGTGGCCCCCAATGATCAAATCGATGTTCCGACTCTCTTTGGCAAGGATTTCATCGCTCACTTTATTATCACTGTATTTGTCGCCCAGATGAGACAAACAAACAATTAAATCACATTTTTTTTCTTTTAAAATAGCCGCTGTTGTATTGGCTGCAACAATGGGATCTTTATACACAGTGTTCCCGTATAAATTTTTTGGCACCAATCCCTCCAATTCAATCCCCACACCCAAAATCCCAATGCGCTGTTTGCCTTTCTGAATAATCGTATAAGGCTTGTATTGGTACTCCATGGGTGTACTAGCAAAATCATAGTTACTAACAATTACCGGAAATTTGGCGTGTACCAATTGATTGGCAAAATTTTCAATACCCGCATCAAAGTCGTGATTACCCATCGTAACTGCATCATAACCCATTTTACTCATGGCTTTTATTTCGGGCTCGCCTTTGTATAAATTAAAATAAGGTGTTCCCTGGAATATATCCCCAGCATCTAAGAGAAGCGTATGCGGATTCTCAGCTTTGATGGATTGAATCAACGATGATCTGGCAGCTACCCCGCCAAGACCTTGGTTTCTGCTGCCATCCATTGGAAATGGTTCTAACCTACTGTGCACATCATTGGTATGCAAAATGGTCAATAAGGATTGTTCTGGAATAGATTGTGCATACAATGCAGATGAACCCAATACGGATTGGGCCACTACGGCAGACCCTGCAAAGGCGGTTTGTTTTAAAAAGACTCTTCTATTCATTGCTATTGCTATTGCTGGTTACACGGTTTTCAACTTTTGGATCAATTGGTTGGCCACTCGCAGTGATGCCTTGAATGTATTCAATCAAAGCGTCTCTGATCAGATAGCCTTTGTTCTGAAAAGGGAACACTGCTAACATAGCGGCGTTACTCCCCCCTTGGGCAATATAATCTGAATTAGCTGTGATATAGGTAGCATTGCGGTCCAAAGGTTTTCCATTGATAACAATATCAACAGCTTGTTTATTCTTGATTTTAAACGATGACCCTTTTGAAATGGGCCAACCCCCATCGGCTGCCATATGCGTCAAAAACGCTTCTAATACAGCCCCTTTAATTTCTTGCACCACCAATAAATTATCAAAGGGCATTAACTCATATACATTACCAACGGTAATATTTCCTTTATTCAAGCTGGCCCTAATACCGCCTTGATTCATAAATGCAATATCAATGGGTACCCCAAATTTTTTCGCCGCCATTGCTTGCATGCAATCAGCCATAAAATTTCCAAGGCCACTTTCAGGCAACCGCTTGGTAAGTGTAGTTGGTGTGAACCCAATGACTTTATTCATCGTACGATTCACTTCAACAGCATAAGGTTGCACCAAATTTAACAGTGCTGTATCTGCGGGTAGTTTCGGCGACACACTGTATCCTGAATAACTAACTGAGTTTGGTACTTGGGTTGTACCACAAGACAAGAATAATCCAAACAATCCCAAATAAACAATGAATGAAAGGCGCATGCAGCTAAATTGTAAGTGAAGGAAGGTACAATAATAATTGGAAAAATTAAACCTACTTTTGCCTTAAATAAATATAAAAAAATGAGTTATGAAATAACCGGCAAGCTGGTTGCAAAATTTGATATTGTTCAACGTACTGAAAGCTTTAAAACCAGAGAGTTTGTGATTGAAAAATCAGAAGACATCAATGGCAGAACCATTACCAATTACGTAAAGTTCCAATGCGTTCAAGATAAAACGGCTATGCCTGATCGATATAATTTGGGAGAGGAAGTCAAAGTTTTATTTAATATCAAGGGCACCAAATGGATGAAAGACGGTCGCGAAAACTATATCACCAATTTAGATGCGTGGAGAATGGAAACGGTTAAACTAACCAGTGATGGAGACATGCCGCCTTCTGCCAATTATAACGATATGCCACCTCCTGGCGATGTGGTAGACGATTTACCATTTTAACCACCCTTACTCAAATACTTTTTAGGATCAACACCTGACAGTATGCAACAACAAATCACTTTAAAATTAACGCCTGAAGAAGCTGCAGACTCAAGCATTGTGCAAGCAATGATTGCACAATCCATTGGCGTTGCGGAAGACAGTATCTCTGGCTATAGTGTGTTAAAGCAATCCATTGATGCCCGAAGTAGGCAGCAAGTCTGGATCAACCTAACCCTAAACAGTTTTGTAAATGAGCCAGTCATTGAAAGAGCCCGGCAATACATTCAATTTGCCCCACTAAAAGCGGGTGCTAAAGCAGTGATCATTATTGGTGCTGGACCTGCTGGCATTTTTGCCGCTTTAGAATTATTAGCATTAGGCATCAAACCCATTATTTTAGAAAGAGGCAAAGACGTAAAAGCCAGAAGAAGAGACTTGGCTGTGCTGAACAAAGCAGGCATCATTAATCCGGAAAGCAATTATTGCTTTGGAGAGGGCGGCGCGGGTACATATAGTGATGGAAAATTGTACACGCGCAGCAGCAAGCGCGGCAGCATTGATAAAGTGTTGCAATTGTTTTATCAATTTGGTGCCGACGAAAAAATTTTGTTTCAATCACATCCGCATATTGGCACCAACAAATTACCGCAAATCATTTCTGCAATGCGCACTGAGATTATTGCGTTAGGAGGTGAAGTACATTTTGATACAAAAGTCACCGACATCATTGTACAAAACAATGCTTTAAAAGCATTGGTAACAGCCAATGGAGATCAGCTGTCGGCAGATGCATATATTTTAGCCACTGGCCATTCTGCACGCGATATATTTAGATTGTTGCACCAAAAAAATATATTGATTGAAGCCAAGCCTTTTGCTTTAGGTGTTCGAATTGAACACCCGCAACATATCATTGACGCTGCACAATACCATTGTACAACCAGAAGCAGTTTTTTACCCCCTGCATCGTATAGTTTGGTAGAACAAGTGAAACAACGTGGCGTGTTTAGTTTTTGCATGTGTCCCGGGGGGATCATTGCCACCGCTTCAACTGACCCCGGTGAATTGGTCGTGAACGGCTGGAGCCCAAGCAAAAGAAATAACCCATTTGCCAATAGTGGCATGGTAGTACAAGTTGCAGAAAAAGATGCCTTGCAGTATTTTAAGAGAACTACTATTGACCCATTACTGTTGATGGATTTTCAACAATCCATAGAACAAAAAGCCTTTCATGCAGGAGGTGGAAAATTTGTAGCACCCGCACAAAGAATGGTTGATTTTTGTAACAACAAAATCTCAAACGACTTACCTGATTGCAGTTATTTACCTGGTCTTGCTTCAGCTGATTTAACAACCGTTTTGCCACCGTTTATTCGTGAAAGTTTACAAGGCGCACTCAAACTATTTGGAGCGAAAATGAAAGGATATTACACGAATGATGCCGTTCTAGTAGCAACTGAAAGCAGAACCTCTTCACCCATTCGCATACCCAGAGATGTGGAAACATTAACACACCCTCAATTGAATAATTTGTACCCATGCGGAGAAGGTGCAGGTTATGCAGGTGGGATTGTAAGCGCCGCTATGGATGGCCAACGATTGGCCAGACAGATTGCATTGGTGCAACGCTGATGCTACAAACAATACAGTCAATTATTTTTTCTTAGCCTCTAAAAGATTGCGTTGTATTAATGCGTTGGCACGGTACGCATCCATCTCAATGGCATACTGGGCTTGCTTTTCAGCAGACCAACTGGTAATAGCTGTCAAGTTTGGTTTGCCTGCATCCACCCAAGCAGTATACCAAAAATCAGCGATCAAATCGGCTGAATGCAATAGCTGTTGATTGATAGTTGGCTTTAGTTTTTCGGCATAGGCTTTGGCAAATGCAGTCGTATAAGACCTCGACTGTTTGCCATTACGCATTTGGTAACGATACTTCGTTGAATCAGTAAACATTTTTGTGGTTTCTACTTCTTTGGCCAACATATCGGGCACTAATGCATGCGCGCGCTTAATGGCCCTAAACACATCTTTGATGGGGTTTCTCAAATACCGGACTTTGTGCCCACTGTTTAATTGATAATCCTGTATCTCTAATTCAGGAATCATTGATTCCCATAGACTATGCAAGCCCTGTTGATTGGTCAATTGACCATCGTAATTGAGGGTTGTATGCAGGGGTACATTTGCATCGCTGATATAATGCCCTAAATCGGCAGCATAAAATAAAATAGAATCTTTGTTTGCCAATTTAAATGCTTGGGTAAGCTTGTCTTTAATCGCAATAATTTGATAAGGCACATACCCATATTTTGTGAGTGTGTCCAGAGAATATTGCTCAACCGCTTGTTTAAAATCAAGCGGCAAATTATGCGCTGGCGATGCTTTGTATGGCTCTAAATCAATAAAATGCTTGGGCGCTTCTGTACTATCAGTATTTCTACGGGTATCAGCCCTTGGAGCATCGTAAATAAGTTGTGCCATATGCTGGTGAAAAAAGCCAGCCATTTCAGAAGGCAATTGATAAATGGCAATTTGGTGCAAAGTCCGATGAACCAAAAATCCCCAACTACTTAATCCAACTAAAAAAATTCCCAATAAAGCAACCATCAATCCCTTCGAAAACCCCTTCATTACAGTACTTTTAAAATTGAGCAGCAAATTTACTAGAATTAGCGCCCTTTCTTGTAATAATTTGTTGAAAGACTATACTAATCATTACATTTAGTTCATATATAAATCAGCATATGAGTGCAATTTTAGAATTAACCAATCTGAGAAAACATTATGCCACGCAAAAAGCAGTGGATGATATCAGTTTCTCCATTGAGCAAGGCAGCATTTTTGGATTACTCGGACCAAATGGTGCGGGTAAAACCACTTTATTGAGAATGATCACGGGTATATTCTATCCGGATAGTGGTCATATTCAATTTGATGGCAAAACTTTTGACCCCCTGAACGACATCATCAAAATTGGTTACATGCCTGAAGAAAGAGGCTTGTACAAGAAGATGAAAATTGGGGAGCAAGCCATGTATTTGGCACAGTTAAAAGGTTTGAGCAAAGCAGAAGCCATGCAGAAAATCAAGTTCTGGTTTAAGAAACTAGAAATGGAAACCTGGTGGAATAAAAAAGTAGAAGACCTGAGTAAAGGGATGAGCCAGAAATTACAGTTTGTCACTACAGTATTACACGAGCCCAAACTCATTATTCTAGATGAACCCTTTAGTGGATTAGATCCATTGAATGCCAACCTCATCAAAGAAGAAATTTATGGATTAGCCAAAAGAGGCTCCACCGTTATTTTTAGTACCCATCGGATGGAACAGGTTGAAGAAATTTGTGATCATATTGTGTTAGTGAATTTGGGTAAGAAAGTTTTAGACGGGTCAGTTCAAGATATCAAACAACAATTCAAGGAAAACAAATTCAGCATTAAATTGTCTGAACTACCTGCTACACTTAGTATCCCTGCATTCAATATTGTCAATGTTAACGACAATGAATTGATTCTACAAATTAACGAAGGATATAAGAGCAATGACATCTTAACACATTTCTTAAACAATCAATGCACGGTAGAGTCTTTCCATGAAATTTTACCAACCCTCAATGAAATTTTCATTAGTCAAGTAGAAGGCACTCACGCAACTGCTAGAGCATTTCAAAAAACAGATAATTAAATGATATGAACAAGATATTAATCATCATACAAAGAGAATACCTCAGTAGAGTGATGAATAAGCGTTTTCTACTAACGACTATTCTAACACCATTAATCATGGTAGGCTTTATTGTTGGCGCAGCTATGATTTCTTCAAGTGGCAAAGAAGTACATAAGATTGCAGTAGTGGATCAAAATGGATTTTTCAAGGGTAATTTAAAAGATGCCAGTGATATCAAATTTGAATTCCCTACAGATGTTGACACCACTAACTATTCAAAAAAAGGGTATACCGATATTATTATCATCCCAAAATTTGAAGGCACTGCTAAAGCGGAATACATTATTCGGTCTAAAAAGCGCATCGGCCTTATGTTAGAGTCTACCATTGAAGATCGCATCAACGATGCCATTGAAGACCAAATGCTGCAACAAGCAGGTATAGAAAGAGCCAAATTAGACTCCATTAAATCATCTTCTCGTTTTGCAGAAATGAAATCATTGGAAGAGTCTGGGGACACCGTTAAAGAAAGCAGTGCAGCATTATCTTACGGCATTGGATTTGGCAGCGGTATGCTCATCTATATCACCATGTTTATTTATGGCGCCATGGTAATGCGTGGTGTAATGGAAGAGAAAACCAACCGCATTGCAGAAGTGATGATCAGCAGTGCCAAACCATTTCAATTGATGATGGGTAAAATCATTGGCATTGGTGCAGTGGGCTTAACCCAATTCTTTGTATGGATTTTGTTGATTTTTGGCATCATTGCAGCTTCGCAGTTCTTTATTCCACAACACGTACTGCAACAAGTAGCTGAATTGCAAAAAGCCAATGCACAAATGGGACCAGGCGCTAATATGGCCCAAGCAAGTGAAACGGCACAAAAATTATTTAAGTTTCAAAACACCATGAGCACAGCCAATTGGCCGTTGATTATTGGTTGCTTTATCTTTTATTTCTTAGGCGGCTATTTGTTTTATGCGTCATTATTTGCTGCTGTTGGTTCAGTGGT
>JAIXYL010000052.1 GCA_027490265.1 Sediminibacterium sp. | reverse complement strand
TTTTTTTTGATGCTTACAGCGGCATGTACCAGAATTACCACCACGGAATTGGGGAGTGGGTTAATCCCTGCAGTAGATGGGGTCAATACCTTTGATACCGTGTTAACGGTTGAAACCAATACTTTCAATGAAACCGATACCACTAGGGTCTATAATTCAGACAATATGGTGATTGGAGCCATAACCAATGATCCTTTATTCGGTACAACCAATGCTGAATTAAATCTAGAGTTGGGACCATCTTTTTATCCGTTTTTTATTCCTGGTGCCAAAGACAGTGTAGTGGTAGACTCTGCAGTACTCATATTAAGCTACAAAGGATTTTATGGGGATTCTTCCCAACCGCTTCAGGTTTCTGTACAAGAGATCAGTTCTACAACACCACTAAATCCACTGATCAATTATCCAGTGAATTATCCTAATGTTTACCCAATCAATACGATTGGAACGCTCGGCAGCGCCACAATTGATATCAGAACCTTAGGGGATTCGGTTAAAAATCGTTTTGAAGCCAGCAATAATCAAATTAGAATCAAGTTGAACGCCAATGTGGCCAGACGTTTTATTAAGGATTACGATTCAACCAACGCGTATAGAAACGATAGTACATTTAAATCAGTGTTCAAAGGATTTGCTGTAAAAGTGCAATCGGCCAATCCAGCAAATGCATTATTATATGTGAACTTATTAGACACCAATACCAAATTTGCACTCTACTATAATACCAGCAGCACTGGCGCAACTGTTCGCGATACGGCTGTTCGTTATTTCAAATTCAATTCTGTGTTTGGTGGCTATGCCAACTATATCAGACGCAATACCACTGGTGCGCAAATCAATAATTTTGTTGGCAATAATGCAAGACCAGATTCTTTGGTTTTTGTGCAAAGTGCACCAGGTACCAATGTTCGCATTCGTATTCCTGGTTTACAAAACCTAAACAACCGCATCATTCACCGTGCTGAATTGATTGCGGAACAAGTACCAGACGACAATAACTTGGTTACTTTAGATCGCTATTTTCAAGCGCCTCGATTATTATTGCTGAGTATTTTTGATTCAGCAAAAAATCAAAAACGCAATATTCCCAATGACTATTTAGTAACGGCTTCTGGTCCGAATACATTAGACTTTGGTGGATTCAGAACTTTTAAAACCACCAATGGATACGATAGAGTTGCTGCATATACATTTGTAATCAGTAGATATGTGCAAGGCATCGTTACCAGAAGAGATACATCTTTCACATTAAGATTATCTGCGCCTTCTAATGATTCTATCAACTTTACACCGCCATATCCTAGCAATACTGTTTCTCAAATGTATTATTTGAATGCAGGTTTAGGGAACGAAGTGGCCAATGGTAGAGTGCGTTTAGGCGGTGGAACACATAGCCGTTTCAGAATGCGTTTAAGACTGGTTTATTCTAGATTATAATCACTCAACAAACTTTTAAATCTATATTCAATGCCTTATTTATTTACCTCTGAGAGTGTGTCTGAAGGACATCCGGACAAGGTAGCGGATCAAATATCTGATGCGCTGATTGATAACTTTTTAGCGTTTGATCCACAGAGTAAAGTGGCTTGCGAAACCTTGGTAACCACTGGTCAAGTGGTATTAGCGGGTGAAGTAAAGTCTAAAGCGTATTTAGATGTGCAAGAGATTGCCCGTGGGGTGATTCGCAAGATTGGGTATACCAAGAGCGAATACATGTTTGAAGCGAACAGCTGTGGTATTTTATCTGCCATTCATGAGCAGAGTGCCGATATCAACCAAGGGGTAGACAAGAAGAAGAAAGAAGAGCAAGGTGCGGGCGACCAAGGCATGATGTTTGGTTATGCCAGCAATGAAACCGAAGACTATATGCCATTGGCGTTGGACTTAGCGCACAAGATCTTGATTGAACTGGCTGCATTAAGAAGAGAGAACAAAGCCATCAAATACCTAAGACCTGATGCAAAGAGCCAGGTGACGTTGGAATACGACGACAACAATCAACCTGTAAGAATTGATGCGATTGTGGTATCTACTCAGCACGATGATTTTGATACCGAAGCCAAAATGTTGGCCAAGATCAAGAACGATATCATTGATATTTTGATTCCAAGAGTTAAAGCGAAGTACAAGAAATACGCGAAGCTGTTCAATAAAGACATCAAGTACCATATTAACCCAACGGGCAAGTTTGTGATTGGTGGTCCTCACGGAGACACTGGTTTAACTGGTCGTAAGATCATCGTAGACACTTACGGTGGTAAGGGTGCACATGGTGGTGGTGCTTTCAGCGGTAAAGACCCTAGTAAGGTTGACCGTTCTGCAGCTTATGCAACCCGTCATATTGCCAAGAACTTGGTGGCTGCTGGTGTAGCTGACGAAATCTTGGTACAAGTGTCTTACGCGATTGGTGTTGCGCAACCTACTTCTATCAACGTGAACACGTATGGTACTGCTAAAGTAAACTTGACCGATGGTCAAATTGCCAAGATGGTGGAAGGCATTTTTGATATGCGTCCTTACTTTATCGAGCAGCGTTTAAAGCTCAGAAACCCGATCTACAGTGAAACTGCAGCCTATGGCCATATGGGTCGCAAGCCTGAAGTGGTGACTAAAACTTTCAAAACCCCAGATGGTAAAGAGAAGAAAGTAAAAGTAGAATTGTTTACTTGGGAGAAATTAGACTACGTGTCTAAAGTGAAGAAAGCGTTTGGATTAAAATAAGCTTTAATTGTAAAAATTCGTCAACGGCTGTACTTTCGTATGGCCGTTTTTTATATATTTAGAGCATGAAAACTAGACTAATCGTATTTGGTTCGCTGGCTGCCTTGTTTTTCTTTATTTTACAGATACAAGGTGCGAACTTAAGATCAGAAGCCACGCCTTTAGGCATTATCAATTTAGAATTTGCTAGCGACCCTGAAATACTGAATAAAGTGTTATTTGGTTGGTCCAACGCCGATGTAAAAGCCAATATCTACATTGATTTTGTATTCATTCCTTTTTACGCTTTATTTTTCTATACCGCTTGTGTAGCCGCTGCCAACACTTCAAAAAATCATACCATGAAGCACACGGGTAAGTCTTTGTCTAAAGCAGTATACGTGATTGCAGGCTTAGATTTAATTGAAAATAAAGTGATGCTCGACAGTATTGCTGGTAGTTTTTCAGATTTTACTTTGTTACTGACCAATCTTTGTGCTGGCGCTAAATTCCTATTGTTGTTGGTCGTTATTTTATATTTGCTCATCAGCCTTCCTCAAGCATTTTCTAAAAAAGCATAATGACCCAGAATCCTTGGACGATTGTATCAGAAAAAAATGTTTACAGTAATCCTTGGATTGCGCTCACTGAATACGATGTCATCAATCCTAACGGTGGCAAGGGCATTTACGGCAAAGTGCATTTTAAAAATATAGCCATTGGGGTCATGGTTTTAGATGAAGCCATGAATACCTATTTGGTCGGCCAATACCGCTTTACGTTAAACGCCTATAGTTGGGAAATGCCAGAAGGGGGTTGTCCGGTGGGATCATCGCCGCTAGACAGTGCCAAACGCGAATTATTAGAAGAAACAGGCTTAATGGCCGAGGAATGGACCGAATTATTTCAGATGCATCTGTCTAATTCAGTCAGCGATGAATTGGCCATCATTTATTTGGCTCGCCAGTTAACCCAGGGAACCGCTGCCCCAGAAGAAACCGAGCAATTGGAGGTGAAAAAAATTCCATTTGCCGAAATGGTGAAAATGGTAGACGATGGTCGTATTACCGACTCAATGACGGTAGCCGCCGTATATAAAGTTCAACTCTTATTGCTGCAGGGAAAATTGAATTAATACATTTGCAGATGGCATTGAAAAAAACTTCCTTGATTATTGGCCGTCAGCCATTGGTAGAAGCTTTGCAATCTGGCAAAGCCATTGATAAAATCTTATTGCAAAAAAATGCGAGTGGGGAAGTGGTACAACAAATACGTGCCTTATCCAGAGAACACAATATTCCCATACAATTGGTGCCAGTTGAAAAACTCAACGGGCTCACTAAAGCCAATCACCAAGGCGTCATTGCCATTGTTGCCTTAGTTCAATATTTAGATTTACAACAAGTCATTGACCATGTAGTGTCTGAAGGAACAGTGCCTCTGTTTTTGATGTTAGATGGGGTAACCGACGTAAGAAATATTGGGGCCATTGCCAGAACAGCGGTTTGTTGTGGTGCACAAGCCATCATCATCCCCGATAAAGGGGTAGGTGCATTAAATGAAGAAGCCATGAAAAGCAGCGCAGGAGCGCTGGAGAAAATTCATATATGCCGGGTCAATAGTTTGCTGAAAGCTGTTGATGATTTACACTTGAATGGCATTGCTGTGTATACCAGTGAAATGCGTGCAGATAAAAATGTGTACGAATTAGATTACACCATTCCTTGTTGTGTAATTATGGGGGATGAAGGTAGAGGGGTGCAGCCTTACTTGGCCAAAGCAGCTGATGCATTTTTTAAAATTCCGATGGCTGCCAAATTTGATTCACTCAATGTGTCTGTTGCAACAGGCATGATTTTATACGAAGGCATGAAACAACGCATGGGTGTTCAATCTGTTTTAAAATAAATCTTATGAATCGGCTTGATCCATCTACTATAACATTAGTTGAATGTCCGCGAGATGCTATGCAAGGTTGGCCGCATTCAATTCCAACACAACAAAAGATTGATTATTTAAATGCACTATTAAAAGTTGGCTTTGATATTTTGGATTGTGGCAGTTTTGTATCTGCCAAAGCCATCCCGCAAATGGCCGATACAGCTGAGGTGTTGAACGCATTAGATCTGCAAGAAAGCGTCACCAAGTTATTGGTCATTGTGGCCAATGAACGCGGCGCTGAAACAGCAGTTCGGTTCAATCAAGTGCAGTACCTTGGTTTTCCTTTTTCAATTTCGCCAAGCTTTCAAATGCGTAATACTAACAGCTCGATAAAAGAAAGTTTTGAGCGTGTAAAAGCCATACAAGCCCTTTGTACAGCCCATCAAAAGGAATTAGTGATTTATTTGAGTATGGGCTTTGGCAACCCTTATGGAGATGCTTACGATGAATCCATTTTATTGCATTGGGCTAACCAAATGGCTGCTTTAAATATTACCACGATTTCTTTAGCAGATACAGTTGGCCTTGCAACGCCGGGGCAAATTTCTAGTGCATTAAATACACTGATCCCGCAATATCCCAATATAACGTTTGGTGTGCATTTGCATGCCAGTGCTGCCAATTGGGAACAGAAACTAGACGCCGCAGTACGTGCAGGTTGTAAACGCTTTGATGGGGCTTTAAAGGGCATTGGTGGCTGTCCAATGGCGCAAGACGATTTGGTCGGCAATATGGATACAGAAAAAATGGTTCAATACCTCTTAAAGCAACAACCTTTGCCACAACTTAATTTACAGCAATTGGCTATGTGTAGTCAAATGGTGTCCACTGTTTTTCAATAATGCCTGTATGAAGTTTCATTACGAGTTCCCCATTAAAAAAATACCAATTCCATTGACGCATTATCATAAAATGTTGATGGTTGGGTCTTGTTTTACAGAGAATATAGGGCAGTTACTCAAGCAATATTGCTTTACCGTCATGGATAATCCGCATGGCATTTTATTTAATCCAATCAGTGTGGCCGAAGCCATACAAGATTATATTCAACAACCCATCGTTCAAACCAATGATTTGTTTCAATTAAATGAAACATGGCATAGTTGGAAACACCATAGTCGTTTTTCAGGGATTACCCCAGAAGATGCTTTGGCCAAAATAACCGCTTCAACTAAAGCCGCTGGAGCGTTTTTAAAAACAGCTGATCATTTGTTAATCACTTTGGGATCTGCCTGGGTATATCGGTTAACCGATCAAGCCGATGGACCGCTGGCATCTGTAGCTGCCAACAATCACAAAGCACCAGCAGCATGGTTCAATCGTACTTTATTATCGGCCGACACAACGCGCCAAACCTTACAAGCCATGATTGAGGCATTGTTGGCATTTAATCCTCACTTGCAAATCATTTTTACCATCAGCCCAGTCAGGCATTTGCGTGAAGGGGTGATTGACAATAACAGAAGCAAAGCTGTATTAATTCAAGCCGTACACGATTTGGTGCAACAATATCCTGCAGTGTATTATTTTCCTGCCTATGAATTGGTAATCGATGATTTGCGCGATTATCGGTTTTATGCAGAAGACTTGGTGCATCCAAACTATCAAGCCACGCAATATGTTTGGGAGAAATTTGTAGACGCATGTATTGATGATGCCAGTAGCGATTTATTTAAGCTTATTCGAGAAATTAAATTGGCGTATCAACACAAACCCTTTAATCCGCAAACTAGTCAGCATCAAGCTTTTTTAAAGAAGTATGCAAATGAAACAATGCATCTTATGGAGCAGTATCCATATTTGCCATTAGAAATTGAATTGGCCTATTTTAAAACAGGCATTAGAAATCAGGCACCGGTGGATTAGCCAATGCATCGTTCAATTGAATCAGCCTGCATAAACTGGCCAACTCTTTTTTCTGTAAAAAATTTTCAATATCACTTTTGTGCATCAATCCAGTGATGATTAGTATGGTTTTATTGCTGTTGGCATTCAATGCTCTAAGGATATTGGTATTAATCCCCTTACTTCTTTCTTCCCAATAATCTACTTGCCCCGTAAACCAATTGCTGTATGGTTGCAACGAAGGATAGTTCATGGTCATTCGCCTGATAAAATGCTTCTCTTGATAAATGATGGCTTCAATGGTGTCGGTTATACTTGGTCGATTCATGGTTAATAATGAACTGTCCAGTAAATTTAAAAATGCATCATTGAGCGCGTCGTAAGTGGTAAAATCTTTTTTGTCTTCGTTTGATAAGAGACCCTCTGCATGCAATTGTTTCATGGCCTGCAAATGACTGTATTCCATATTGGTTTGGTAACTAATATATTGTCTTCTATTAGGAATGTAAACATCAAAGGGTGCTAAACAAACAGAGTCTTTTAGTTCCTTGTATTTTCGGGCCACTTTATATTCCAATGGATTTTTCCAGATGCCTAAAAATTCGGCTGTTTTGGCTCCCCATACGCGTTTGATGCTACAATTATTCACTACGGTTGAATCGTATTCCAACAATATGATATCGGGGTTAATGGTTTTGATTATGGCCAACATTGCTTTGGTATTCACCAATTTGTTGCCATTGTGTTTGGTGCCTAATACAATCACACGATTAGGAGAGGGTTGTGCTGTATTGCTGTTGCACAAACCAAGCCCTATCTGTAACAATAGCAAGACTTTAAAACAGTGTTTGTACCCCATGTGCAATTTTGAATTCGTGTTGTAATAACCATTTCTTACGCCACATACCTCCAGAATAACCAGTTAAAGAACGATCGCTTCCAATCACCCGATGACAGGGCACAATGATGGCAATTTTATTTTTGCCATTCGTTGTAGCGGCGGCTCTGATCACTTTAGGGTCCCCCAATTTCTTAGCCAAATCTAGATAGCTGATGGTTTTACCATATGGAATGTCCATCAACTTATTCCAAACCCTTAGCTGAAACTCAGTGCCCGCTTGATGGATGGGCAAATCAAACTGTTGTCGCTTGCCATGAAAATATTCAATCAATTGTTCTGTGCACTGGTGCATGATTTCTGTGATGCCTGGTTCACCATGTATCAATTGGTCTTTATTGTCTACAAAGCTTAATTCACCAATATAATGATCGGTTCCCCCAATTTGTAAGAGTCCTAAAGGACTTTCATAATAAGTATAATGCAATTCGCCCATGTACCGATTCCTTATAGCTTAATAAATATACAGAACAAACAGCTTGTTAACCAATTTTAAATCCATTACCGGTAGGCAAATTGGGCGATAATAAGATCACTTGATGGTTTTCATCGTATACGCCTAATACCAAACACTCACTATAAAAATGAGCGATTTTTTTTGGGGGGAAGTTCACCACCGCTATAATTTGTTTGCCCACTAAGGTTGCTGGGCTGTAATGCGCTGTAATTTGTGCAGAGGATTGTTTGATGCCCAAATCACCAAAATCTATCACCAATTGAAAAGCCGGTTTAATGGCTTCAGGGAAATCACGGGCTTCTAAAATGGTCCCTGTTCTAATATCAATTTTTTCAAAGTCGGCCCAGCTGATCATGGTATGGCTGCTTCAATTAATTCAACCAATTGCATCAGTTCTTCTTTTTTATAAGCATCTGAATCTTTACAAAAACATTTGGCAATGTCTTTAATCAGATTGCGAATAATGGCTTGATGACTGAGTGGTTTAAAATATTTCGGGTCTGGATCTGCACCCACTCTTTTCAAATAAGTTTCTATATCGTTGTGTGAATATGCTTGGCCATTTGTAGCGTCAACAAAAAAGTGAATCTGATCGCGGTATTGAATATTGGGGTCTTCAAAATCAGTATCAGAGTTGAAAAAAGCAATGATGGATTGCTTAGGGATATGAATAATTGCCGCATTCACATCTAATTTTTCACAGATGATTTGATAAATGATGCTGTTGGCAACAGCATTGCCTTTTTTTGATTCTAATACTTTATGTAAAAAGAAATCATCGGGATTATCATGCTTTAGTTCAATGCCTTTTAAATGATAGTAGTTATAAATAATACTACTCAATACATTGGCTTGCTCTAATGGCGTTAAAAAACTATTCAATTCTAACCAAACATTGCGTCTGATTTTTTCAACGTCTTGCAATACGGGTGCAATTTGTAAGTCAGGGTATTGAAATTTAGCAACCAACAAAGCACCAAACAATAAATCAGGGCAGGGGCTGTTTACCCATTCTGTTAAATCATTTTGCAAATCGGTAAAATGCAACCGATGAATGATCATTTCAATTCTTTCCTGAATGGTTTCATTGGGTGTAGTTTCCCAAAGGTGTTCAAGGTTAGGAATAACAGGTTTGCCATAACCAACCAGTCTCTCTGTTACGGTTGTATACACCACTTCATCAGGGTCGTCAATTAATGTAAACAGGGCATTTAGCTCTTTGGTCTCCTGCATAACTGTTTGTATTCTTCATCAAACTAAATTCTTTTTTAGTTAATAGTCAAGGATAAGTTATTCAACCTTTGTGGATATATGTTTAATTTTCTACATAATAATTTCAACACTCTGTCGTTCAATTGTCATTTATGCTTAAATTAGTTAAATTAACAAGCATTACTGATTGTTAAGTTTTACCTTTGTTTACATTAATATTTTTGAATGAGTACATTTACTATCCCCAAATTCCCCGCTGTAAAGCAATCCCTACACTTAGAGTTGAAAAAACGCGTACAAGCTTACTTTGATGAAAGAGGCATTGATGCAACTGGTACCCCTAAATTATTTACAAAAGCAATTATTATGGTTATTGCTTTTGTAATCGTCTATACCCATTTGGTCTTCTTTACGCCAGCTTGGTATTTTGCGGTTGCCGAGTGTATTTTGCTTGGCGGATTGGTTGCGGGTATTGGCTTTAATGTGATGCACGACGGCAGCCATGGCAGTTTCAGTACCAATCGTTGGGTCAATAAAATTGCGGCATCTTCTATTAGTTTATTGGGTGCCAATCATTTTATGTGGAATATGAAACATAATATGATTCACCATAGTTTTACCAATATTGATGGTGTAGACGATGATATTGAAGTGGGAATCTTAATGCGTATGGCACCTACTCAAAAAAGAATTGGCGCTCATAAATTTCAGCATTTGTATTTCTGGGTGTTGTATATGTTATTGTATGTTTTCTGGATTTTCTTTACTGATTATAAAAAATATTTTACCCAAAAAATTGGGAACGTGCCTTTGAAAAAAATGAGTGTATCAGATCATATTGAATTCTGGGCTGTTAAAGTATACCATGCAGCAGTCTTTATTGTCATTCCAATTGCAGTAGTTGGTTGGTTGAATTGGGTAATTGGTTTTGTAATCATGACTTTTTTTGCAGGATTTGTATTAAGCATCGTTTTTCAATTGGCGCATACCGTAGAGCACACTGAGTTTCCAGTAGCTGATATTGAAACCCACAAATTGCCTGATGAATTTGCGGCACACCAAATTAAAACAACGGCCAATTTTGCTACAAAAAATAAATTAATTAGTTGGTTAGTAGGTGGTTTGAATTTCCAAATTGAGCACCATCTGTTCCCCAAAATTTCACACGTGCATTATCCTGCCATCAGTGAAATTGTTAAAAAAGTTTGCCAAGAATACCAATTGCAATACATTGAATATCCTACTATGCGCAGAGCAGTCGTAGCGCATGTACGCTTCTTAAGAGAAATGGGTAGGGCTTAAATGATACATGAATGGTTGATTGTTTCAACCAACAATAAAAAACTCCGAACTAATACTTCGGAGTTTTTTATTGGTATACGTTTTGCGCGTTGCTAGTATAAGCATACGCCAATGCTGTGCGTTTATTTCTTAGCAGATTTTTTAGCGGCTGCTTTTTTGGGTGTTGCTTTTTTTACAGCAGCTTTTTTGGTTGTCGCTGCTTTTTTAGGCGCTGCTTTTTTTGCTGTTGTTTTCTTGGTGAAAGCGCCAGGTAACTGTTCTTCAATCAAACGCTTTACTTCGTCTAATTCAATTTCGGCAAGGGTCTCCGCAGTATGCTTATTGCCATCGGCTTGTTTGCCTAGTTTCAACATTTTCTTTTGGAAGCGAATAAAAGGACCCCATCTGCCATTTTCAATGGCAATTTTTTCCGCAGGCCATTGTTTAATAAATCGGTTGGCTTCTTTCTCTAGTTTCTTTTCAATCAGTTCATTGATGTCTTGTTGACTCAATGCATCAAAATTATAAGCTCTAGGGATATTGATGAATAAATCATTCCATTTAATGAATGGCCCAAATCGACCTTTCCCCTTTGTAACAGGAAGTTCGTCGTAAAACGCTACTGGGGCATCTGCAGCCTGCTTTTCTTTTAATAATTCTATAGCACGTGCCAAATCCATTTCATGTAAATCTTCCCCTTTAGGAATCGAAATAAATTGTTCGCCCAATTTAATATATGGACCAAATCGACCAATATTAACAGACAATTCAGCTCCTTCGTACTCGCCCAATGTTCTTGGCAATGAAAACAATTCCATTGCTTCATCCATGGTGATGGTTTCAATGCTCTGGGTTTGTTTCAGTTTTGCAAAACGGGCTTTGTCGTTTTCATCACTGGTGTCTCCAATTTGCACCATTGGACCATATCTGCCCATACGGGCAATCACCCGTTTCCCAGAAACAGGATCTATCCCCAATTCACGCTCACCCTTGGCTCTTTCAGCATTTTCTAATGTATGTTCAATGGTATCATGGAATGGTTTGTAAAAACCATCGATCATATGACTCCATTTTAAATTACCCCCCGCTATTTCATCAAACTCTGCTTCAATTTTAGCAGTAAATCCAAAGTCCATGACTTTATTAAAGTGTTGCTTTAAAAAATCAGTAACCACCATTCCCAAATCAGTAGGGAAGAGTTTGCTTTTTTCTGCACCAGTATTTTCTTGTATAACTGCTTTCTCAATTTGATTGGCCGGCGTTAATGTATATACAGCGGCGGCTCTCTTAATCCCTTCTTTATCGCGCTTCTCTACATAGTTTCTTTTCATGATGGTAGAGATGGTAGGCGCATAGGTAGAAGGTCTGCCAATGCCCAATTCTTCTAGTTTCTTCACTAAAGACGCTTCTGTATACCTTGCTGCTGGTTTGGTGAATTTTTCACTAGCATTCATGCATACAAAATTCAATACCTCATTCACTTTGATAGGTGGTAGCATGCCCTCAGTGCTGTCTTCATCTTCCTCATCTTTGCCTTCCATATACACTTTCAAGAAGCCATCAAACTGCATGACTTCACCACTGGCAGTTAACAGTTCCTGATTGGTACTGATTTCAATTTTAGCAGTTGTTTTTTCAAAAGCCGCATCGGTCATTTGAGAGGCAATGGTTCTTTTCCAAATTAACTCGTAAAGTCTTTTGCATTCTTCGTCTTCAACAGTATGATTGCTCATATAAGTTGGACGTATGGCTTCATGGGCTTCCTGCGCATTTTCATTTTTGTTTTTGAATTTGCGTGGCTGATGGTATTTAGCTCCGTAGCTATGGTTGATTTCTTTACTGATATCTGCTAAAGCCGTTTCACTTAATGCAATACTATCCGTACGCATATAGGTGATCTTACCGCTTTCATACAATTTTTGTGCAATCAACATGGTTTTGCTGACACTATAGCCCATTTTTCTAGACGCTTCCTGTTGAAGGGTAGATGTGGTAAACGGGGCTGCTGGCGTTCTTTTGGCCGGCTTAACTTGAATGTCTTTAACGGTATACCCCGCATGTTTACAGCTGTTTAAAAAAGCTTCTGCCTCTTCATTGGTATGTAATTTACCAGGTCCTTCAGCCTTAAACTGTACGGGCTTACCATTGATATCCGTAGCACTGAAAATGGCTTCAATTTTATAAGCACTCTCCGATATAAAATGATTGATTTCTCTTTCTCTTTCAACAATTAATCTAACCGCCACACTTTGAACCCTTCCGGCACTCAAACTTCTTTGCATGCCTATTTTGCGCCACAAAACTGGGCTCAGCTCAAATCCTACCAAACGATCCAATACTCTTCTGGCTTGTTGTGCATTCACCAGATTCATATTTATCACCCTTGGATTGTCTACTGCTTTTTTAATTGCTGGGGCTGTAATTTCATGGAATACAATGCGCTTGGTCACTTTGGGATCTAAACCTAATACTTCCGCCAAATGCCAGCTGATGCTTTCTCCTTCACGGTCCTCATCCGATGCCAACCACACTTCATTGGCTTTCTTGGCCATCTGTTTTAGTTCTTTTACCACTCGCTCCTTATCGTCGGGTACCTTATATCTGGGTTGATAATGATTGTTTACATCAATGCCCATATCGTCCTTTTCTAGGTCTCTTATATGACCATAACAGCTTCTCACTTCAAAATCCTTTCCAAGAATTTTTTCAATGGTTTTTGCTTTTGCGGGCGACTCAACGATCAATAAATTTTTAGCCATGTACGAAATCCGGTTCTACGGTTTTACTTCAATTATTAGGATCAAATGCATTGCAATATTAGGTTAAACCGTTAAATCACAAAAAATCAGGCTTGGCAGGGGCTGTCATAAACGACAATATATGGTCTCTGGTACTTGCTTCTTTGTACACTTGATTATGCCCCAAACCCTTGGTAATAAAGAACTCTGTTGAGGGGATTGGTTGCTCTAATAGGGGGGCAACGTCTTTAAAAGTGCAAATGGTATCTGTTTGATCATGCACCCATAAGATGCGGGCATTCAGGGTTTTTACCACTCTCGGTACTGAAAAATAACTGATGGGCTGACCTGCTAATTGTTGAATCAATTGCTCAAATGCGTCAATGACTGCAGGTTTTGCTGGAATTAAATCAAAAAAATTATCGATGGCTCTTCTGGTTTCTGTAGCTGGGGCAATCAATACCAATTTTCGATGTTGGGTATTGCTCATTTTCTCAACTGCTAATGAAGCCGCCAAACCGCCCAATGAATGGGCTATTATGCCATCCAAGGGGCCAAACCCAGCTTCAATGGCTAAGATCGTGTCTCTATATATTAGGGCATTGATGCGTTTCCCATCACTGATGCCATGGGCAGGGGCGTCAAATGCCAAGACTTCAAAGCCTTCTTTTCTTAATCCAACCACATACTGGTCAAACTTATAGGCATAGCTGCTGAATCCATGTACAATCAATACTTTGGGTGCATTGGCGCTTTCAGATGGCCAATGAAACCCCCTTACAGTAATGCCATTGACTTCCACCGAAACAGGTAAGGATTGGATAAATACTGGGGGTATTTTGGGCGTTTTTTTGTTTTTAAAAGGGGTGCAGAACAGGTCAAATGCCTCTGCTGCTGCTTTTTCAGGGGATACCATTCCTATGGTTCGAATCTTCGCTTTGTAGTATTTAAGCATCAGCCGCTGGCTCAATTTCATCTTCATACTGCAAAGATATTTAATAAATATGTCTAAACTTTTTAGTAATAAATCGGTTAATACAAGTTTTAAAATACTTTTGCCACCCAAATAGTGAATATGTATACCATTGAAATTGATTTTGAACAAAAGGGACTCGAGAAAGTAGTCTTGAACAATATTGCACCCGATCAAAGCTTATTAGAAGTTTGTTTAGACAATGGCATTGAATTGCACCATAATTGTGGCGCTGTTTGCGCTTGCAGTACCTGTCATTTGTATGTGAACGCTGGTGCAGAGCATATTGAAGAGCTTGGCGATCGTGAAGAAGATTTTATTGATCGCGCTGTAAATCCGCGCATCAATTCAAGATTGGGTTGCCAGTGCGTTTTGCAATCCGGTTCTGGTGTAGTAAAAATTACCTTGCCAGATCAAACCCAGTTTTTGGGCGAATAATTGATTTAACCATTAAAGCATTGTTATGAGTCATTTTGAACCACCCATTTATTGGAACGATCACGAAGATATTGCCATGAAATTATACGAACGTTTTGGCGACGATTTTACTGAAGCCAAAATTTATCGGATTCGTTTTACGGATTTATTAGAGTGGATTTTAGAAATCCCTAGATTTGAGGGAACCAGAGAACAAAGTACAGAGGGCCATTTAGAAATGATTCAAAGTGCTTGGGTATACGAATGGCGCGATAACCAAAAATAAATATGCTGGAGCAATTCAATTATATCAACACGTTCATTTTTGACGTGGATGGCGTGTTAACCGATGGACAATTATTGGTGATGCCCAATGGTTTAATGGCCCGAAGCATGAATATAAAGGATGGCTATGCATTGCAATTGGCTGTGAAGAAAGGGTATCGTGTGATTGTGATTTCAGGGGGAAATTCGCCCGAAGTAAAAGAGCGACTTGAAAAATTAGGTGTGGTTGATGTACATATGCAAGTAAGCGACAAACTCAGTTTGCTCAAATCTATTTTGGCTGAATCTGATATTGCGCAAAACAGTTGCTTGTATATGGGTGATGATTTACCAGATTTGGATTGTATGAAATGGGTAGGACTCCCTGTTTGTCCGCAAGATGCTGTGACTGAAATTAAGGAAGTAGCATTGTACATTTCTTCTAAGGAGGGCGGAACTGGATGCGCTAGAGATGTGATTGAAAAAGTGTTGAAGCTTAGAGGCGATTGGAATACTGATTTTTCTATAAGGGCACAATAGTAGTTTTGTTTACGCAATCAATCAATACCATTGACATTAATCAGCGCATTTTTAAGATTGGTAAGATGGCCAAATCTTGTGTTCATCATTATTACCCAATGTTTATTTGAGTGGTGTATCTACGCCAGGGTATATCCTGAGCAGTTTCGTCAATTGAATCATATCAGATTTATCTTGGTATTGCTTGCTTCTGTTTTAATTGCTGCAGCAGGGTATATTATCAATGATTATTTCGATCAAAACATTGATCAAGTGAATAAGCCAGATAAAATGGTGGTGAATACCATCATCAACAGACGATGGGTTATTTTCTGGCATATGCTCCTGAGTTTGGGTGGCTTATTTTTCACGATGTTGGCCCTGCCTGTTCAATCATTTTGGCATTTGATTTTAGGCAATCTGGCTGCCATTCTTCTACTCTGGTTATATTCTACCAATTTTAAAAAGCAATTGCTCATTGGCAATATTTTGATTTCTTTATTAACCGCTTGGGTCATTTTGATTTTATTTTTTGCTAAATATCCTTTTTCATTTAATGAATTGTTAGCGGTTGATCACCAAAAAGCTAGGTTTTTTAGACTGAGCATATTGTATGCATCTTTTGCTTTTATTATTTCTTTAATTAGAGAAGTAGTAAAAGACATGGAAGATATTGCTGGTGATCAAAAATATGGTTGTACTACCATGCCAATTGTGTGGGGAATTAGAGCCAGCAAGGTTTTTGTTGCCGTATGGATGATTGTATTAATTGCGGCATTGGTGATTTTACAAATCTATGTATTGGGATTGGGTTGGTGGCATAGTGCATTGTATTGTTGCTTGTTCATCATCATTCCTTTGTTGATTGTATTGAAAAAATTACACAAAGCCAATCAACCAGCAGACTTTCATTCAGTTAGTACCGGTATTAAGTTGGTCATGTTTACCGGCATTTTATCGATGTTGTTTTTCCGTTTTTATTTGTAAAGCATATGTTTAAGACGCCCATTATTTTGGCTTCTCAAAGCCCTAGAAGAAAAACATTATTAGAATGGGCCGAAGTGCCTTTTACAGTGATGATAGCTGGCACCGATGAAAGTTTTCCGGTCAGCATGGATCCTGAACAAGTACCCATTCATATTGCATCAGCAAAAGCTGCTGCAGTGCAACAACAGTTAGTTGATACAAAAGGGCAAGCGACTGATACCATTATTATTGCAGCAGATACTGTGGTGGTATTAGATGGCCTTATCATGAATAAACCTGCCAACAGAGCTGAAGCGATGCATATGTTGCAGCAATTATCTGGCAAAAAACATCGGGTTATTACTGGTGTGGTATTGCTTTTGAATGAACAGACACAATCGTTTTCAGAAACCACTTATGTTCAATTCCATGCATTAACGGAAGCCCAAATTGCCTATTATGTTGACCATTACCAACCCTATGACAAAGCCGGTGGGTATGCCATTCAGGAATGGATTGGGGTCATTGGTATTGAAGCCATTGAAGGCGACTTCTACAATGTGATGGGGCTGCCGGTCAGTCGGGTGGTTCGTGCAATCAACAGCTTTAATCAACCCATACCATAAAGCCAAGGCCTTATGGCTCTTGGGCAACAAATAGTTGACGCCCCGTATCTTCTACCAGCTAAACTGAAGGTCTACTTCCAAATCGGGGTGTAAGGATCTGGCTACCGGACAGGTTTTGGCAGTATGTTCTAATATACTTTTTTCTTTCTCACTTAAATGTTTGAGTGATTCCGGAAACTGAATATGAACGATGATTTTGCCAATTCTTCTAGGGTCGCTTAACATCACTTTAGTGACGTCAGATTTGGTGCCATCCAATACAATATTGTCCATACTTTGGGCTTTGATACCCATAGTGGTGATCATACAAGCCGACAAAGCAGTGGCCACTAAATCGGTTGGAGAAAACCTTTCACCCTTCCCTTTGTTATCGGTTGGGGCATCGGTTTCAATTGTTGAGCCACTCTGTAAATGTGTGGCGGTGGTTCTTAAGTTGCTGGTATAAATAATTTGTGAAGTCATTGCATCAATTTTGCTTTAAATTTACATGTAACAAACCAAATGGAAGTGAAGAAACTATTTTTTGTGGTATGCCTGTTATCAGGAACTGGCTTAATGGCTCAGAAAAAACAACCTTCTGAATCTGCTCAAATTCGTGCGCAGAAAAAAGAAGAGCGTAGAGAGAAAATTAACCAGCTCATTAAGCAGGAAGAAGAAGGGGCCTTGGTATTTAACAAACAAAATGCATTCAGCATCAATTTAAATACAGATGGCTGGGGGGTTAGATTTGAAAAAGGCAAATACAAAACCATTACCACCACAAACTTAATGTGGTTAGAGTTTGGTGAAAGAAAGCATCCTAAAGAGGAACGTATTCCAACCTTATCGGCTTCTGGGGGCTTTATTTTAATTTCAAATTATATTTATGGGAAACAGAATAATTTCTATTATTTAAATCTAGGCCTTGGTCAGCAAAAACTGATTGGCGGCAAAGGAAATAAAAATGGCATTGCAGTTTCAGCCATTTACGGGGGCGGACTAACCCTTGGTTTGCTAAAGCCTTATTATCTTGAAATTGAAAATCGTGCAACTGGTGATCGGGAACAAATTAAGTACGATGGTACCAATGAAGCTTTGTTTTTAGACCCCAATGCTATCTTGGGTAGAGGTGGATTATTCAAAGGCTTTAACGAAATGAAAATTGTACCTGGTGCGCACGCAAAACTAGCACTGCGCTTTGATTATGGTCGTTATAATGAATTGCTCTCAGCGATTGAAGTGGGTGTAAATGGCGCCTTTTATTCACAAAAAATGCCCATTCTTTTGTTGAATAAAGAGCAAAACTTCTTCTTTAATGCTTATGCAGCATTTACTTTCGGTAAGAGAAAGTAGTTAATTTTGTGCCCAATATAGAGTTTCATGCAAGAATTACCTGTAGTGCCTAAAATGCCAGTTGACACCCTTGTAGCAACTGATGCACCTTTAAAAAAGCCCAATTGGTTGAGGGTAAAATTGCCTATTGGCGAAAGTTACAAACACGTTAGAGGGTTGGTTGATACCCATAAGCTCCATACCATTTGTGAAAGCGGTAATTGCCCGAATATGGGTGAATGTTGGGGAGAAGGTACTGCCACTTTTATGATACTTGGGAATATCTGTACCAGAAGCTGTGGTTTCTGTGCGGTGGCAACAGGAAGACCCTTGGCCGTTGATTTTGATGAGCCACAAAGGGTAGCAGAAGCCATCCATTTGATGAAGGTTAAACACGCGGTTATTACCAGTGTAGACAGAGACGAATTAAAAGATGGCGGTTCCATTATTTGGTACAATACCATTAAAGCCGTTAAGACCTTGAATCCTAGTACAACTTTAGAAACTTTGATCCCAGATTTTAGAGGGTTTAAGGATCAAATACAACGCATTATTGATGCAGCGCCTGAAGTGGTGAGCCACAATATGGAAACGGTAGAACGGATCACCAAGCAGGTCAGAATTCAAGCCAAATACAGAAGAAGTTTAGAAGTTTTGGAAACCTTAAAGAAAGGCGGTATGCGCACCAAAACAGGAATGATGTTGGGCTTGGGTGAAACCAAGGAAGAAATCATTCAAAGTATGAAGGATTTGGTTGCTGTTGGTACTGATGTTTTAACGCTTGGGCAATACTTACAGCCTACAAAAAAGCATTTGCCCGTTCAGCGTTTTGTGCATCCAGATGAATTTGCAGAACTTAGAGAAATTGGCTACACCATTGGATTCGATTATGTTGAAAGTGGTCCATTAGTCCGTTCGTCTTATCATAGCGAAAAACACGTGATACCCGGCTATGGCGTGAACAAGTGGAAGCTTGAAAAAGAACTGCATGCATAAATTATTCTGGCTGCTTTGCTTACTGCCCGCCAGCTTAAAAAGCCAAATCAATTGGACCAATGTTGACAGCTTGTATGGTCCTTTGCCAAACAATGTTCATGTGTTCTTCACCAATGAGTTGTTAAATGGCAAGCCCAATAAAGCTTTTTATATTTCTGCGCCAATTCGCGACAAATCTTTAACGTTTACGGCTGAAGTAGGCAATGGCAAAAGGTTAACCCCCAGCGAGTATTTCAAGGCATTGCAAGCCCCATTAGTAGTGGTCAATACGACATTTTTTGAGTTTGTACAAAACAGAAATTTAAATGCAGTAGTGCGCAATAGGCAGTTGGTAGCCTATAATTTGCACAATATTCCTGGCAGAGGGAAAGACACATTCACTTATCGACACGCTTTTGCAAGCGCAATTGGAATTTCTAAAAAACGCAAAGCAGATATTGCTTGGTTATTTACAGATAGTGCAGCCAAATACCCTTTAGCATCTCAAGTAGTAGTGCCTAGTTTTAGAGACAGCATCGCTGTATTACAGGCATATCAATTACCTACAACAGCTCATTTTAAAAAATGGAAAATGCAAACGGCTGTAGCTGGTGGTCCTGCATTGATTCAGAACGGCGCAATTCAAATCACCAATAACGAAGAACAACGATTTACAGGCAAACAAATCAATGATCTGCATCCCCGAACGGCCATGGGCTATACCGCAGATGGGCAGTTGATTATTATGGTAGTGGAAGGTAGAAACCCCGGCATTGCTGAAGGCGCTAGCTTAACACAATTGGCTCAATTACTGTTATCAGCTGGCTGTGTTGAAGCACTCAATTTAGATGGTGGGGGTAGTAGTACACTGTTGATCAATGGTAAAGAAACCATTAAGCCCAGCGATAAAACCGGGCAACGCCCGGTTCCCGCCGTATTTGTTATTTCATCTCCCAAACAAGGGCAGAAGCGCCTAAAATAGCCGCATCAGACTCCTTCAAGTGACTGACCAATATCTTGACTTTGTTTTCAAATACTTTAATCAGGTTGGCTTCCATATGTTCTCTGGTAGGCTTCAAAATAAAGTCGCCCGCCTTGGTTAATCCACCAAATAAGATGATGGCTTCAGGACTGGAGAACATCACGAAATTGGCTAAAGCCATACCTAAAATCTTACCTGTATAATCAAAAATTTCTTTGGCCAATTCATCCCCTTCTAAAGCCGCTTCATGTACTTTTTTAGAGTCTATTAATTCAGCTGGAATTGATCTTAGTAAACTGGGTTTATCGCTTTTTTCTAAAAATTCTATTGCATTTAGTCGAACCCCTGTAGCAGAGGCATAGCTTTCCAATGAACCTCTTTTACCAGTGCCTTCATGGTATCTTCCATCAGGAATAATAATGGTATGTCCTAACTCACCCGCAAAACCATCGTGACCATACACCAATTTCCCATTTGCTACTATGCCACTTCCAACGCCAGTTCCTAACGTGATCATGATAAAGTCTTGCATGTCTTGTGCAGCACCATACATCATTTCACCTAATGCTGCTGCATTGGCATCATTGGTTAATACCACCGGTAGTTTAAATTTATCTTCTACCATTTTCCCGAATGGGATAATTCCCTGCCAAGGAAGATTGGCGGCGTACTCAATGGTATTTTTATAGTAGTTGCCATTCGGTGCGCCAATACCAATGCCCTTGATTCTACCCGGACCACCGGCTTGCTCGATCAAGGGGGCAATATTTTGGTACAGTTCTTCAATATATGGCATGACTTCAGGATGGTTTCTGGTGCTCATTTCACCAGAGAACAACAAATTCCCTACACGGTCTACAATACCATACTTTGTGCCTGTGCCACCTATATCTATACCAACGGCCAATTGTTCCATAGCTGTTGACGAAGTTCTGTTCTCTTTTTTTGTATTCATATACTTACAATTCTATTGGATTAATGACTTCCACCTACTTGTGCATCAAAATCTAAGCCTTGTGCTTTCAATACATTCTTCATTTTTACTGCTAGGTAAACTAAGAATGCAAAACATGCAGCAGCCAATAAATAAGATTGGTGCATGCCTACAGCAGAGCTGTCGCCGATTGCGCCCTGCAATGGTGGAATAATCGCGCCACCTAAAATCATCATGATTAAAAAAGCTGAGCCCTGGCTGGTATACTTTCCTAATCCGCCAACACCTAATGAGAAAATACAAGGCCACATCACTGAACAACATAATCCACCTGCCATAAATGAGTATACCGATACCAAGCCATTAGTGAACACACCAATCAACATGGCAACAGCAGCCAAAGTTGATACAGCAATTAATGTTTTCACAGGCTTTTCTTGTCCATAGAAAAATGCTGCAATGGCCAATGCAATATAAACTGCATAGCCGTATAAATCAGATACATCACTGCCATACAAATTGTTGACATAGAGCACTACACCAAATGCAAAGAATGGTACAATTACAGTAGCAATGGTTTTGCTGATGCCTTTTAAATTGAATACGCTGATGGCTCCTGTCCATCTGCCAATCATTAAACTGCCCCAATACAAAGACACATATTTTGAAATTTGGCTTTCTTCTAATCCGCTATCGGTTAAGTAGCCTGGAATTTTTAATAATGCCCCGAAGTTATTATCAATGGTTACTTCCACACCTACATATACAAAAATGCCAATCATACCGTAAATCAATTGTTGGTATTTCATGGCTCCCCAACCTGCTGGATTTTTTACTGCTTGGCTATTGGAATAAAACAATATGCCCACTACTGAAATTAATGACAACAATAATAACGTGAGTTTGGGTACTTCAGTAAATTGGCCAACGATGATGATCAACCCAATTAAAAATGTCATCATCAACAAAGAAGACGCGGCTTTATTGGCTTTCTCAAATTTCTCATCATTCTTACCCTCTGGTAATTTAGAAATGGCAAAGAAAACAGCCACAGCTGCAAATACACCAGCTACTATTAAGTATAAAGTATTGATATTGGTAACAGTTACCTCAGTATTGGTGCTTCCTACAGAACCAAACAAAAAGAAGCTCACAATAATTGGCCCTAATGTGGTACCTAATGAATTAATACCACCTGCCAAATTTAATCGGTGTGAGCCTGTTGAAGGATCACCCAAGGAAATGGCAAAGGGCTGTGCTGAAGTTTGTTGTAGTGAAAATCCTAAAGCCACAATAAAAAACGACCCCAATATGGCTGGGAATGAATTGGCATTTGCAGAAGGGATAATCAATAAAGCACCCACTACTGAAATACACAATCCATAGATAATGCCTTTTTTATAGCCAATCTTATTTAAGATATCATACCCAAATAAATTGGATAAGATGAACAGGATTAAGGAGCCGATGAAATACGCACCATAAAAGGCTGAACCAATCAATTGCGATTCAAATTGGTTTAGTTGAAAATGGGTTTTAGCAAATGGGATGAAAATACTGTTAGATGCAGCGATAAATCCCCAGAAAAAAAATACAATCACCAAAGTGGCTAATGCACCGGTGTTGGTTGGTTGTTTGGCTTGACTCATACTAATCGTTATGTTTAGAAGTACGGAAAATATGAATAAATGATTGAAGGAAAAATTTTAAAATGGTAATTTGACTGAATCGCTTTATTGGTTATCTTGAAAATTGAAGTTTTAATACCTTTTTATGGAAATCATACATGTTAGTGCAGAATGTTATCCTGTGGCAAAAGCTGGCGGGCTTGGGGATGTGGTAGGGGCATTGCCTAAGTACCAGTGTCAATCTGGCGATATTGCCAAAGTGATTATGCCAATGTACCGCACAAAGTTTTTGTATGAGCATGATTGGACGGTAGACTTTAAAGGGCATGCCAATTTGGGTAACTGGTATTTTGATTTCACGGTGATTAAAGAGCCTTCCAATAAATTGGGATTTGATTTGTTTTTAATTGATATCAATGGGTTATTAGATCGTCAAAAAATCTATGGCTATGAAGACGACGCAGAACGTTTTACTGCGTTTCAAATAGCAGTGGTTACTTGGATCAGCAGTTGGGAGCACAAGCCTGACGTAGTGCATTGCCACGACCATCATACAGCGTTGATTCCGTTTATGATGAAACATTGTTATGATTTTCAACATTTGGCATCTGTGCCAACAGTGGTGACCATTCACAATGGTCAATACCAAGGTTGGATGGGGTGGGATAAAAGTCTTTACATTCCCAGATGGGATCTTTGGAAGCGCGGCATGCTGGATTGGGCAGGCAATATCAATCCCCTTGCCTCAGGCGTAAAATGCGCAGACAAAGTAACCACAGTTAGTTGGAGTTATATGGAGGAACTTAGAACCAATGCCAATGGTTTAGAAGCTTTATTTGAATACGAAAAAGGAAAATGTGTGGGGATTTTAAATGGCATTGATAATGCCGTTTGGGATCCAGCTGCTGACAGTTATATTGATCATCCTTTTACTGTAAAAACAGTTACCAAAGGCAAAGCGCAGAATAAACAAATTTTGTGTGAGCAGTTTGGATTAGACATCAATCAACCACTATTTGTTTTCATTGGCCGATTGGTTGGTGAAAAAGCAGCAGATATTTTACCTGATGCTATTAAAACAGCTATTCATCAAACACAGGGGAAAGCTTGCTTTTTAATTTTAGGCAGCGGCGATACCAGTGTTGAATGGGCTTTGCAACAAATGACCAATGATTATAAAGGCATTTATAATGCGTACATTGGGTATAATGAGCAATTGAGTCATTTGATTTATGCAGGGGCAGATTTCTTGTTGATGCCCAGTAGGGTAGAACCCTGTGGACTCAATCAAATGTATGCCATGCGGTACGGTACCGTACCGATTGTAAGAACTACGGGCGGCTTAAAAGATACCGTAGTTGACATGGGTGATCCCGATGGATTTGGTATTCGGTTTAACAATGCCACTATTGATGATTTGGCATACTCTATTGGTAGAGGGGTTTCTGTTTACCAAGACAAAGCACATATGGAATGGATGCGCAAGCATATGATGCAAATTGACCACTCTTGGGAAGGAACTGTTGATGAATACAGAAGGGTTTATCAAAGTTTGAAATAAATGAGTTAATTTCAGAATCATATAAAATAAGCATATCGTCATATGAAAACATTGTCACAATCCGTTTTAGCAGTCATATTAGGGGGTGGAGCAGGCACCAGATTGTTCCCGCTCACTGCCAGCAGATCCAAGCCAGCTGTTCCAATTGCTGGTAAATATCGTTTAGTAGATATTCCCATTAGCAACTGTATCAACAGTGGCATTAATCGGATGTTCGTATTAACACAATTCAATTCAGCGTCTTTAAACAAGCATATTAAAAATACCTACCATTTCAGTGCGTTTAGTACAGGCTTTGTAGACATTTTAGCAGCGGAACAAACACCTGATAATCCAGGTTGGTTTCAGGGTACAGCGGATGCAGTAAGGCAATCACTCAGACATATTTCTAATTTAGAGTACGATTATATTTTGATTTTAAGTGGTGACCAATTGTATCAAATGGATTTTGGCGATATGTTGAAGAATCATATCAGCAGCCAAACAGATATTTCAATTGCCACCATTCCAGTAGATGATCGCGATGCGCCTGAATTTGGGATTTTAAAAACCAATGAAGACAATGTAATCACCTCGTTCATTGAAAAGCCAAAAAAAGAAATTTTACCAGAGTGGGTAAGTGATACCGGTGCAGACATGCAAGGCATGGGCAGACACTATTTAGCCTCCATGGGTATTTATATTTTCAATAAAAAAATCTTAGATAAATTATTGAATGAAGCCCATCCAAAAGCTACCGATTTTGGTAAAGAAATTATTCCGGATTCAATTGAAAATTATAAAGTATCTAGTTTTCAATATGATGGGTATTGGACTGATATTGGGAATATCTACTCTTTCTATGAAGCCAACTTAGCGTTGACCCAAGAAATCCCACCGTTCAATTTGTTTGACAATACTAAAACTGTTTATAGTAGAGCAAGAATGTTGCCCCCTGCAAAAATCAGTGGTACTACTTTAGAAAAAACCATTATTGCAGAAGGGTCCATTATTCACGCTAGTAGAATTGAACAAAGTGTGGTGGGTATCAGATCAAGAATTGGACATGGTACAACAGTAGTCAGCACTTATATCATGGGGAATGATTATTATGAAACCATCGAAGAAATGGAAATCAATACCAGTAAAGGACTTCCTAAAATTGGCATAGGTGAGCGATGCTATATCAAAGATGCCATTATTGATAAAAATTGCAGAATTGGTAATGATGTACGCATCAATGGGGGCAGTCACTTAGCCAATACCGATCACCCTTTGTATACGGTGAAAGACGGGATTATTGTAGTAAAAAAGACGGCAATACTGCCAGATGGTTTTGTGATTTAATCTCGGGTAATCAACATAAATTTTTCAGGAACATCCCCTCTAAGGGGATGTTTTTTATTGTATATTGAGATGTGTATTCGGTACACAACATTTTTCACCAACAACGATTGCTATGTCTACCACTTCAAAAGCGGTTCTGCCAAAACTCAGTTTCTGGCAAATTTGGAATATGTGTTTTGGTTTCTTCGGTATTCAGTTTGGCTGGAGTTTGCAAATGGGCAATATGAGTGCCATTTATGAATACCTAGGTGCCACACCTGAACAAATTCCCGGCCTATGGTTGGCCGCTCCAATGACGGGTTTAATCATTCAGCCCATTATTGGTTATATGAGTGATAGAACCTGGCATCCGAAATTAGGCAGAAGGCGTCCTTATTTTTTAATCGGTGCAATCTTAAGTTCCTTGGCTTTGTTTGTGATGCCTAATTCATCGGCTATTTGGATGGCAGCAGGTGTCTTGTGGATTTTGGATTCTTCAATCAATATCAGCATGGAACCATTCAGGGCCTTTGTTGCGGATAATTTAGACGAAAAGCAACAACCAATGGGTTTTGCCATGCAAAGTATGTTCATTGGTTTGGCGTCATTTATTGCCGGCTATTTGCCGCAAAAATTGGTTCAATGGTTAGGGGTGTCAAGAGACAAAACCGCTGGTGGGATACCTGAAAATATTATGTATTCTTTTTACATTGGTGGTGCTGTATTCTTGTTGGCTGTATTGTATACAGTGATCAAGAGTAAAGAATATCCGCCAACTGATCCCAACTGGAAACAAACATTAGATGCGGAAGGCAAAGGATTCATGGGCGGTGTTAAAGACATTTTTAGTTCAGTAGCCAATATGCCTGATCAAATGAAACGATTGGCTTTGGTAAATTTTTTAACCTGGCCTGGTTTGTTTTTAATGTGGTTTTATTACAGCACAGGTGTAGCCACCGATATTTTTGGAGGCAATACCACTACATCAAGTGACTTATATACAGAAGGGTTAGAATATGCCAATACCACTTCAGCCATTTTAAACTTAGTGACGTTTGGATTTTCTTTCTCTCTACCATTCTGGGTGAACAAGCTTGGTAAAAAATACACCCATACTATTTGTTTGTTATTGGGTGGTATAGGACTATTGACAGTGAAGTATGTAACTGAACCTTCCTTTCTGTATCTTTCAATGGGCTTAGTAGGGATTGCATGGGCCTCAATTTTGTCGATGCCTTATTCGATGTTAGCTGGCTGTATTCCACCCCATAAAATGGGCATATACATGGGAATCTTCAACTTCTTTATTGTACTACCTGAAATCATTGCGTCTTTGTTTTTTGGAAATGTAATGGAGCATGTATTGCACAACGATCGGTTATTGGCTGTGCAAGTTGGAGGCGGCTTATTGATTTCGGCAGCAATTGTTTGCGCGCTGGTGGTAAAAGACAATCATTCAAATTAATCATTCTTTATGGGTAAGCTTTTTGGAACATGTATCGCGATGTTTTTATCCTGCGTTATATTGGCGCAGTCTTCTATTGATATGTTTCCTGCCAATTGGTTCGTGGGTATGAAATGGAACAAAGTGCAAGTAATTGTGCGAAACAAAAAAACACCATTCTCAAATCCAAAAGTCAGTGTTCAATATCCGGGTGTGCAACTAACCAAAGTGCATGTATTTGACAATAAAAAATATCTGGCTTTAGATTTATTAATTAGTCCATCAGCCAAACCTGGAAATTTGACCATTCAAATCAACAGTGATTTGTCTGCATCAAAATTAACCTGGGCATTAAAACCAAGAAGAACAGGGATGGGCAAATCCTTTGCGCAGGGTGTGAGTTCAAAAGATTTTGTGTACTTGCTCATGCCTGATCGATTCAGCAATGGCGATGTAACCAATGATCAAATACCTGGGTATAAAGATCAGTTGGTTGATCGAAAAGATCCCATCAAACGGCATGGGGGTGATTTAAAAGGAGTGATGAATCAGTTGGATTATTTAAAAGATTTGGGGGTAACAGCCATCTGGATGACCCCAGTTATTGAAAACGATATGCCCTTGCAAAGTGAACAAGCAGGGATGATGGCAGGGTACCATGGCTATTGGTTTACCAATCATTATGCAGTTGACAAACGATTAGGCGGAGATGAAGCTTATCAAGCATTAATAGAAGCGGCGCATGACAAAGGCATTAAAATCATTCAGGATGCTGTGTACAATCATATTGGCAATGAACATTGGATGTATAAAGATGCACCAGCTAAAGATTGGATCAATCAATGGCCAGCATATACCAATACCAATCATCGTGATGAAGCCATATTTGATCCAATGGGCAACGATGCTGATAAGAAAGTGATGCTGGATGGTTGGTTTGTACCTCACTTGCCTGATATCAATCAACGCAATCCATTTGTTGCCAACTTTTTAATTCAACATGCTTTGTGGACGGTAGAACAATTTGGGATAGATGGATGGCGTGTAGACACCTACAAATATTGTGATGAGCAATTCATGAACAACGTTAATACTGCTTTAGAGAAAGAATTTCCAACCATCAGTATTTTTGGGGAAGCAGTAGCCAATACCGTTGCAGGCAGTGCGTATTTTACCAAGAACAATATGCAGCCAGCATTCAAGCACAATGCGCCTGGCACCACGGATTTCCCATTGAGTTATGCAATGATGGATGCCATCAATAAACCTTTTGGTTGGACTGAAGGCGTGAACAAATTGTATATGACATTGTCTCAGGATCTGTTATATAAAGCACCTGAGAAAAATTGCATTTTCTTAGATAACCATGATATGGAAAGATTTGTATCAATGATTGGGGCTGATACGAATAAATATAAAATGGGGATGAATCTCTTGTTTACATTAAGGGGGATTCCACAATTGTATTATGGCACTGAGCTTTGGATGAAAAACTTTAAAGATCCCAATGATGGCATGGTGCGTTTAGATTTTCCGGGTGGCTTCCCAGGTGATGCCGTTGACAAACGTGTTGTTGCAGGCAGAAATGCAACGGAAGAACTGGCTTTTAACTTTGTGAAGACCTTGGCTAATTTTAGAAAAACCAATTCAGCCTTACAAACCGGCCGCTTGATGCAATGGTTGCCTAATGATGGTGTTTATGTTTACTTTAGGTATGATCAAAGTTCAACAGTGATGGTGGTATTGAATACATCTGCTAAAACCAAGTCTATCTTATTGAATCAGTATGCAGAACGAACCAAAGGCTTTAACAGCTATATCAATGTTGCAACTGGGAAAAAAGGTGCGGATAAAATAACATTATCCCCAATGGAATCCATGGTAGTTTTATTATCTAAATAATTTATTAAGTTTAACTTTGTACAAATTCATTGAAGAATATGAAGCAAAACGGACCAATCGAAACAGGCTGTATGCATTGCAATGTAAGATTGAACTCTGTCTTTAATGTATTAGACGAAGAACAGACCAAAGAGCTTTGTGCCCATAAGTCCTGTGCTGTTTATAAGAAAGGGCAATATGTATTTACTGAAAATGGCTTGCCCGCGGGTTTATTCTGTATCAATAGTGGTAAGATAAAACTCACCACTACAGGGTATGATGGCAAAGAACAAATACTTCGATTGGTTAAGTCTGGCGATATTGTAGGATATCGAGCTTTGTTGTCAAATGAACGCTACCATTGCTCTGCTGTTACTTTAGAAGATGCTTCCATCTGCATCATTGATAAAAAATATTTTTTTGATGCCATCGAATCTTCGCCAAAGCTCATGTTTGAAGTGGTGAAGAAAATGAGCAATGATTTAAAAGCGGCAGATGCCCATATTGTTTCCCTCTCGCAAAAAAACGTTCGAGAAAGAATGGCCGAAGCGTTATTGTTTTTAAAAGCTACTTATGGCTTTGAATCAGATAATCAAACGATTAACGTTAGCTTGAGTAGGGAAGAAATTGCCGATTATGTAGGTACTTCAACTGAAAGTTGCATCAGACTCTTGTCTGAGTTTAATAATGATCAATTGATTTCATTGAAAGGTAAAAAAATCAGTATCGTTAATCTACAGAAACTGATTCAAACAGCCAATATAGAGGACTAGTTAAATTATATGATTTATATCATATAACGCCCCAACAAAACTCATTGATTGCTTTTTCTGCCTGTAACATCTTTGTAGGGTAAAAATCTACACATGTGTAAGCACGCAGACCAAACGGCTGAATTTATCCAACATTTATTAGAGAATGTATATCCCTGTTTGGATCTGAAGATTCACAATGCCATTAGTTGTACTTATTTAAATGAGTATCAGCAACATCAAAGAGAACATTTAATAGACTTAATGCATGTAATCAGAAATGATTTCAATGCGTTGGTGTCTTGTGAGCAGAAATTGGTTTTCCCCTCAGTTATGAAAGTCTTTGGCGCCAAAACATCTAGCGAAGCCCCCATTCCTAATTTGATTGATTTGATGCAATTAACCAGAAGCAAGGAACATAAAATCATGGGCCATGTACAGCAATTGGTTACTTTATTAGACACCAATACTTGGAAGCAAGGGGCTATCAAACAACATGATTTGGCTGAATCTTTTACCAATAGTTTTTTGAAAGAAAAAAATCGATGGAATAAAATGATAGACGATCGATTGACAGCTTGTAGTTGTTTTCGCGCAAATTTATTCAAAGGGTTAGGCATTCAACAGCCAATGAACAATCAAAAGAACTAAAGTAAAAGCTTCTGAAAAAGCATATTCTCAAGTACAATAATCACCATGCAACAACGCACCATTAATACCACTCAATGCTTTCACTGCGGAGACCAATGTATTGGTGCGTCAGTAGTATTTGATGAGAAGGCTTTCTGTTGTAAAGGTTGCAGTTCTGTGTATCAGATTCTGAATAAAAGCAATCTTTGCGATTATTACAATATACATGATGCATCAGGTGTTAAATTGCCAGAGGTTCTGGATCAACAAAAGTTTGCGTTTTTAGATAATGCAGCCATTGCTGCAAATTATATAGTATTCTCTAAGCCGAATCAATCAGCAGTTAAGTTTTATTTGCCGCAAATTCATTGTAGTTCTTGCATTTGGTTGTTAGAAAATTTGCAAAAAGTACATACCGGTATTTATTTTTCTTCAGTACATTTTCCAACCAAAGAAGCCACTGTTCATTTTAATCCTGCTTCAATTTCCATTAGAGCTATTGCAGAATTACTGGCGTCTATTGGTTACGAGCCATATATAACGATGGATGATGGCCAAGCCACCAAACGACACCAAAAAATGGTGTCTAGAACTGCGTTGGTTAAAATAGGTATTGCTGGATTCTGTTTTGCCAATATCATGATGTTGAGTTTCCCTGAGTACTTGGGATTGGAAACCATTACTGTAGACGGATTAAATGCCACGTTGTTCAGATATATCAACTTATTGCTGGCTTTACCAGTATTGCTGTATAGTGGGTCCGAATTTTTTATTAATTCATGGTTCAGTGTAAAACAAAGACGATTAAATATTGATGCACCTATTGCCTTGGCTTTGGCTGTAACGTTCAGTAGAAGTGTTTACGAAATAACCACTGGTACAGGTGGCGGATATTTAGACAGCATGTCTGGGATTATATTTTTTATGTTATTGGGCAGGTCCTTTCAAACGAAAACATTTGCTGATTTGTCTTTTAACAGAGATTTTAAATCTTATTTTCCTGTAGCAGTTTGTTTGGTTAATCAAAATGGTACAACCACTTATAAGCCAGTGCAAGATGTACAAGTTGACGATACCATCAGAATCAGAAGCAATGAAGTGATACCTGTTGATGGCATGCATATCTTGGGTAAAGCGGAGATTGATTACAGTTTTGTAACAGGAGAGAATGAACCTACTTCAGTGCCCATTGGTGATTTGGTTTATGCAGGTGGTAAGCAGTTAAATGGCCCCATTGATCTTTTGGTGGTAAAGCCTTTTTCTCAAAGCAATTTTACCCGATTATGGAACAATGATGCATTTAAAAAGACCGATAAAAACATCTATTCATATACAACGGTCATTAGTAATTATTTTTCTCTAGTGGTTTTAACCGTTGCTTTTAGCAGTTTTGTTTATTGGTATGACACCAATACAGCTTTTGCTTGGCAGGCCATGACTGCTGTGTTAATTGTAGCTTGCCCTTGTGCTTTGTTAATTACTGCAACATTTACGGAAGGGTTTGTATTGAATATTTTTAGTAAGCATGGATTGTTTTTAAAAAATGCACAAGTCCTTCAAACCATTGCAGCCATAGATCAGGTTGTATTTGATAAGACTGGTACATTAACTTATCCGCATGCATCTTCGGTGACCTATAGTGGGGAACCGATTGCGCCAAAAGATTTACAAGTTATTACTGCAATGGTTGCACAATCATTGCACCCGTTAAGCAAAGCCATCTCTAAAGAATTAGGGGAGGCCAATATAATACTTGAGCACGTGAAAGAAATTGCTGGTGCTGGTATTGAAGCATGGGAAAATGAAGCACATTATAAAATTGGATCTGCCAAATTTGTTGGTAATGAATTGGCAGAAGCAGCTGGTTCAGAAGTATGGGTATCTATTGATCAAATCATTTATGGCAAATTCATTGTACAAAATATTTTAAGAGCGCATGTTAATCGGTTGATTCATGAATTGCCCTATCCTGTATCTGTTTTAAGCGGCGATAACAATCGTTCAGAACAATATTTGAAAGCCCAATTACACAGACCCATTGGGTATCATTTTAATCAGTCCCCTGAAGCAAAATTACAATTCATCAACGCTTTACAAGCCAATGGTCAATCAGTCATGATGGTAGGCGACGGACTAAATGATGCAGGTGCATTGAGTAAAAGTGATGTAGGCATTGCAGTTGTTGACAATACCATTCAATTTTCACCAGCCAGTGATGCCATCATGTTGTCTGAGCAATTACCACTTTTAGATCAATATATTAAAGCAGCGCAATGGTCTAAGCGTTTAATAAAGACCACATTTGTGATTTCAACTTTGTACAATGTCATTGGATTATATTTTTCTGTTACAGCACAAATGTCGCCATTAGTAGCTGCTATTTTAATGCCATCAAGCACTTTTACGATTGTATTTAGTACAATGATTGGAAGCGCTTTGATTCAAAAATTTTGTTTCAAACCCATTATTGACCTTAAACCAACCAGATTATGATTGTCATTGTTTTTTTACTCATTATTAGTTTACTAGTAGCCACAGGATTTTTGATTGCATTTATCTGGGGCTCTAAAACAGGTCAGTTCGACGACAATTTTACACCAGCACATAAAGTTTTATTTGATCAAACCAATCAACCAACAGAGAATAAATAACACACTATGCAATTAGAAAAATTCACTTACGACAACGCCATCGTCCGAAAATTTGCTTTTGTCACTGTTATGTGGGCAATAGTAGGGATGCTGGTTGGGGTAATCATTGCATTTCAACTTGCTTACCCAGCACTTAACCTAGGTATTTCATTAACCAGTTTTGGTAGATTAAGACCGCTGCATACCAATGCAGTCATTTTTGCATTTGTAGGCAATGGTATTTATGCCGGTGTTTACTATATGATGCCAAGATTGCTAAAAACCAGTATGTGGAGCAAGGCCTTGGGCAATATCCATTTCTGGGGTTGGCAGTTAATCATTGTTGCTGCTGCAGTGACACTTCCATTAGGTCTGACACAAGGAAAGGAATATGCAGAATTAATTTGGCCAATTGATATTGCCATTACCCTTATTTGGGTAGTGTTTGGTATCAATATGTTCGCCACCATTTTAACCAGAAGAGAAAGACATTTGTATGTGGCCATCTGGTTTATTATTGGCACTTGGGTGACTGTAGCTTTATTGCATATTGTCAACTCTTTTTCATTGCCTACCTCTTTGACACATAGTTATAGTTGGTATGCTGGAGTACAAGATGCATTAGTACAATGGTGGTATGGTCACAATGCTGTTGCATTCTTTCTGACTACCCCTATGTTGGGTATCATGTATTATTTCGTTCCTAAAGCAGCCGGAAGACCAGTGTACTCATACAAATGGAGCATCATTCACTTCTGGGCTTTAATCTTTATTTATATCTGGGCAGGGCCTCACCACTTATTGTATACTGCATTACCTGATTGGGCGCAATCATTAGGCGTTGTATTCAGTATTATGCTGATTTTACCAAGCTGGGGTGGTATGCTCAATGGTATTTTTACCTTGCGTGGTGCATGGGATAAAGTGAAAGAAGATCCCATTTTAAAAATGTTTGTAGTAGCATTAACCTGTTACGGGATGAGTACGTTTGAAGGCCCAATGTTGTCTTTAAAGAATGTAAACGGCTTTGCGCACTATACTGATTGGATTGTTGCACACGTACACGTAGGTGCATTGGGATGGAATGGTTTCTTGATTTTTGGTATGCTGTATTGGTTAGTTCCAAGAATTTATAATACCAAATTGCATTCAGTAAAAATGGCCAATACCCATTTTTTGATTGGAACAGTAGGTATTTTATTGTACGCAATCCCCATGTATTGGGCTGCAATTTCTCAAGCATTAATGTGGAAACAATTTACACCAGAAGGTCAGTTGAAGTTTCAGTTTTTAGAAACCGTTACGCGCATCATTCCTATGTATATTATTAGAGGCATAGGAGGTACAATCTATTTGGGTGGTGTGTTTTTATTGGTCATCAATTTAATCAAAACTGCTAAAGCTGGATCATTTGTACCTGAAGAAACCAATGAAGCACCTGCTTTGTCAGCTCAACCATTACCTGCAGGAAAAGCTTATTGGCATTCTTTAATTGAAAGAAGACCTGTACAGATGTTGGTAATGAGTTTAATTGTAGTGTCAATAGGTGGAGCCATTGAAATCATACCCACATTTATTGTAAAAGAAAATGTACCAACCATCAGTACAGTAAAACCTTATACACCTTTAGAATTACAAGGAAGAGATATCTATATTCGAGAAGGTTGTTACACTTGTCACTCACAAATGGTTCGACCATTTAGAGATGAAGTGGCGCGTTATGGCGATTACTCTAAAGCAGGAGAGTCTGTTTACGACCATCCATTCCAGTGGGGAAGTAAGCGTACTGGTCCGGATTTGGCGCGCTTGTCTAATAAGTATCCGAATAGTTGGCATTACAGACATATGAATGATCCTGAAGAAATTTCTCAAGGTTCAATCATGCCGCCTTATCCTTGGTTATTAGACAACGATTTAGACATCAGTACTACGCCAGGCAAAATCAGAGCCATGCAAACTTTAGGTGTGCCTTATCCAGAAGGCTATGATCAAAAAGCCAACAACGATTTGAAAATTCAGGCAGATGAAATTGCAGCTGATTTAAATGCCAATCGCATTAAAGCCAATAGTGGAAAGGAAATCATTGCATTGATTGCCTATATGCAAAGATTGGGCGCCGATCTTAAAAAAGCACCTGAAGTAGAAATTAAAACACTGCATTAAAACAGCTAGCCATGAAATTTAAAAACTATGTTACCACTATCGATAACGTCAATATCTATCCAATGATTTCATTGGTCATATTCACGGTGTTCTTTGCAGTAGTTACTTGGTATGTGTTCTCTGCCAATAAAGACAAGATGGAAAAAAACAGCCAAATTCCCATTAATGACTGATAAACAAAATGATATGTTAACCAAACTTTCTATTTTAAAAAAAATCAATACCATGATGCCTAAAATGCTCATGTTATTTGTAGCCAGCTTTTTTGTGAACATGCTTCAAGCACAGGATGCAGCCAAAGACACAGCACCGGTTGCAAAAGAAGTATTTTACGATTCTACGGTAGCTTATGTATTAGTAACGGTAATTGGCTTATTAGCCGTTGTTATTTTTATGCTAGGCAATGTGTTTATCCTGGCGATAAAAAATAAAATGGATTACGAGAAATCCAATTCAGCACCTAAGGCAGCCATACTCACCGGTTTGATGCTGTTGTTTTCAACAAGCTCCTTGTGGGCGCAGTCGGTTCCAGCAGGCACAAAAACAGTCGTATCTGATACCATCATTTATATGCTTGCATTTATTGTGGTTTTAGAAATGATCATCATTGTCTATTTTGCCAATGGCATCAGAAGTTTCTTGAAAAAAGAAGCAGCTCAAACTGCTGCAACTGCTGGAGTACCAGTAGTTGAAAAAGAAAAAGTTTCTTGGTTTGATCGGTTGTATAATCGCAACACACAAGAAGATATTGCGCGTTTAGATTTAGGGCATGATTATGATGGTATTAAAGAATTAGACAATGAAGTACCCGTTTGGTGGAGATGGGGTTTTGCTATAAGTCTAATTTTTGGAATTGTTTATATGTATAGTTACCATATAGCTGAAACAAAACCCTTGCAACAAGCAGAATTAGCGATGGATATGGAACAAGCTGCCATTCAACAAGCGGCTTATCTAGAAAAATCAGCCAATAATGTAGATGAAAATACTGTGAAAATGATGAGTGCCGAAGACATAGCCAAAGGGAAAGAATTGTATATCAAGCCTGGCGCTTGTGCAACTTGTCATGCAGAGAACGGTAGTGCAATTGTAAATGGTGCACCTGGTATTGGCCCGAATTTAACCGATGATTATTGGTTACATAAAGGCGATATCAAATCCATCTTTTATTCCATAAAATATGGATGGCCTGAAAAAGGCATGAAGAGTTGGAAAGATGATTATTCGCCGATTCAAATTGCGCAAATTGCCAGCTATGTGAAATCTTTACAAGGAACTAATCCACAACCAGCTAAGGAAAAGCAAGGGGAGTTGTTTGTAGAAGCTGGTACTGCACCCGTTGTTGATACAACAGCAGGGCCTGCAATGAAGTAAACTAATAGTATGTTATGAGTGAGCCGAATAAGCCTGATTTTAGAAGTTTACATAGTACGGTAAATGCCAAAGGGAAAAGAAATTGGATCTATGCATTAAAGCCACAGGGCAAATTATACCAATACAGAACTTATTTAAGTTATGTATATGTCTTGTTGTTTTTCTCAATGCCCTTTATGCGGGTGGATGGTAATCCATTGTTTCAATTCAATATTCCCCAAGGAGAATTCATTTTTTTCGGCTCACTGTTTACCCCGCAAGACTTTATCATGTTTGGCTTGGGGATGATTATTTTTATTTTGTTTGTGGTCATTTTTACCTTGATTTATGGTCGATTTTTTTGTGGATGGGTTTGCCCGCAAACCATTTTCATGGAAATGTTGTTTCGGAAAATTGAATATTTGATTGAAGGGGATGGGAATAAGCAAAAAATTAACAATGGAAAAAAATGGACCACTGAATTGTACATTAGAAAGACCATTAAGCATATTGTTTTTTTATTGTTGAGTTTTGCTATTTCAAATACGTTTCTGTCTTATATCATCGGGACCGAGCAGTTGTTTAAAATCATGACAGAGCCGGTATCAAATCATTTAGGCGGTTTTATAGCCATCGTCTTTTTTACGTTAGTGTTTTATACGGTCTATGCTTTTGTACGCGAAATCGTTTGTACGGTGATTTGTCCTTATGGTCGTTTGCAAGGCGTTTTACTTGATAAAAATTCAATTGTTGTTGCGTATGATTATTTAAGAGGTGAGCCTCGGAATAAGAAAAAAACTGCAGAAGGTGCTGGAGACTGTATTGATTGTGGAATGTGCGTGAATGTATGCCCTACCAATATTGACATTAGAAATGGTACACAATTAGAATGTGTGAACTGTACGGCTTGTATTGATGCTTGTAATATGATGATGAAAAAAGTGAACAGACCTGAAAATTTGATCAAGTTTGCGTCAGAAAATCAAATTGCTTCTGGTAAAAAATTTGAATTCACGTATCGAATCAAAGCCTATTCTGGTGTCTTGGTTGTATTAATGGTTTTATTGGGAGTATTGATTGTTACCAGAACAACATTTGATGCCACGATCTTGCGCGTGCCAGGGCAGGGCATGCAAGAAAATCAAGATGGCACCATTAGTAATTTGTTTAGAATTAAAGTAACCAATAAAAGCAATAAGGATTTGCCATATCGTTTAGTTGCTTTAGACAAAGACGTTAAAATTGAGCGAATTGGACAAACCTTGGATACTTTAAGAGCCAGACAATTAGCTGAAGAAACCTTCTTTATCAAAGTAGACAGTAATAAAATTAAGCATCGGAAAGAAACCTATGAAATACAGTTATTAAGTGGTAATAAAGTGATTACTACTAAAAAGGCGATATTTATCAGTGACCTTTAAATTAAAATTATGAACTGGGGCGTAAGAATAGTTATAGCATTTGGAGCAGGTGTAGCGTTTATTTTGTTTTTGGTTTGGAAAACCATGCAAGTAGACATTGAAATGGTTGAATCAAACTACTACGAAAAGGAAATGGCCTTTAATGGCAGGTTGCAAGCAACGGCCAATGCCAAAGCCTTAACAAAGCCTATAACCCTAGAGAAAAATAATGGCCAAATTAAACTAGTGATTGATTCATCAACTGCTGCAGCCATTACCAATGCAGAAATACATTTCTATAATCCAGCTTCTGAGAAATCAGATAAGAAAATGGGTATTGCAGCGTCTACATCAGGTCTCTATCTTTTTTCTACAACTATGTTTGACAAGGGCAAGTATATTGCTAAAATTAGTTTTACAAGTGCCGGTAAAAACTATTACACTGAAGAAACCATTTTTATTCCTTAATTATGGAACTGCTGCTATTTACAGGATTTTTATTAGGCTTAGGTGGCAGTGTGCATTGTATTGGTATGTGCGGTCCTTTGGCTCTGTCCTTACCTTTTCAAGGGTTTAAAGGCATCAGCAAATGGTTGGCTATCGTATTGTATAATTTTGGAAGAGTAACAGCCTATATTGGCATTGGCTGGATGGCTGGCTTATTGGGTAGGGGTGTGAATTGGTTTGGGTTAACTCAAACCGTATCCATCGTCTTAGGATTAACCATTGTACTATCAATTTTATTGCCACAGGTAATGCCTAAAACCAACAATCAATTATTAGCAGGCTTTAAGAAATGGCAGATGGCAACCATGCAACGCTTGTTGTTAAAGCAGTCTGCTGGTTGGATGTATTTTTTCGGTTGGCTAAACGGCTTGTTGCCTTGCGGATTGGTTTATACCGCCGTGGCTGCTTCTTTGGTGGCACATAATATGCAAGAGTCTATGTTGTTTATGGCATTTTTTGGTTTGGGCACCATACCAGCAATGGTATTATTGGTAGCAGCGGCTCAATATTTGCCAAACGGCTTTCGTCAACAATTCAGGCGAATGGTGCCCGTTTTTACGTTGATCATTGGCTGCTTACTAATACTGCGTGGCCTCAATTTGGATATACCATTTGTAAGCCCTTATATCAATGCGGCGATACAAGGAACCGATGCAGTACATTGTACCCATTAGTATTTACAACTGCGCAATCCACATTCGTTTGGCGCCTTCCTTGCCCCAATCTTTTAAGCCTTTGCTAAGTTCTGCAGACAGCTGCGCTCTATTCACCACTTTGCCCTTTTGCTTTGGATTTAAATCAACAGGTGTAGGTGCAGTTAATTCAACCTTAGTGGCAAACCAGGTGGTGTACAAACGCGGTATGGCCATTCCTAAGATCATGCCTGGTAATCCTCCAAAACTTTCAGGTCCTGCACTCACAGGAATCTGATCGGTATAGAATGCCACTACATACACAGAATCACAGATTTTAGTGACGGCTTTTCTGCACTCGAATCCAGCAATTTCTCGGGTTTCATCTGCAATCTTCCATTCTAATTGTCTAATACTGTCTTTGATAACATAGGTGTTTTCAAATATTTCTTTTTGCGCAATGGTCACGGCATTTTGCAAGTCTTGCACAACAGCATCGGTTTCATTGGGTTTACCGCCCCACATCATATAACGATTGGTAGGGTTTTCTTTAGCTAATTTGTAAACGGTCTTTGTATTCGTGAACTTTAATTCATAAGCATCTGAAACAAACTTGGGCATCTGCTTCAACATTTCGGCAGTCCAAATATTCTCAGGTTCATCTTGAATAGGAGCATGCTGGTTGATCTTTTTTTCAAATTCAATTCTTCCTGAATTGATGAATTGTACTTGTGCATCTAATTGTATTGAAGTCAATACGGTGGCGATTATGGCGACTATTTTTTTCATATTAAAATCCTTGAGTGGGTTTACCATTTTTGCTAAAATTCCAGATTAAAGAAAATAAGGCATAGCGTTGAATGGTTTGGTTAGTGGTTTCAGTGATAAAATTGCTGCTGGCATTTCTATTGATGCCCAGGTTTTGATTAAAAATATCGTTGACCGAAGCTTTCAACTCCCATTGATCGTTTTTCGAAATGACTTTTCTAATGGACGCATTCACTAAGTAAACATCTCGTTGATCAGCAAAGACTGCTGTTTTTTGATAGATATTGGC
>JAIXYL010000113.1 GCA_027490265.1 Sediminibacterium sp. | reverse complement strand
ACAACAAGCCTGTTGCTAGGGCGAAACTCATTAAGCCAATCAACGCTTCTAAAGAGGCCGTTAAACTTGCAGCGAAGCCAATCGGGTTAATTCTGCCATAGCCAACAGTGGTAAATGTTTGTGCGCTGAAGAAAAAAGCTTCGCCCCATTTATCGCTTTCGCTCGTGACCACCATGCCGCCCAAATGGTCAATGCCAATCAGTATGTACAAACTTGCAAAAAACAAATTAATCAATATAAAAAACAGCAAAATGGTGGATAGAAATTTCCATACTGGCATTGACAGCAGACTATGGTAAATATTGAGCCTTCTCCAAATGGGCAGCCCTTTTACTTGAATATTGGGCATGCCATTTTGTTGGAAAAAACGACCCCCAATTAATGCGGTATTTGTACCAAGGCCAGTTTCTTCGTTTAATTTGGCCTTTTTGTTTAACTTTTTCAATAACATCTTGTGCGTATTCTTGGTTGAAGGTAACGCTTACAGACCTATCTTTGCAGCCTTATGAAGCATATTAGGAACTTTTGTATTATCGCCCATATTGACCACGGTAAGAGCACATTGGCGGATCGTTTATTGGAACATACCAAGTCGGTTGGCGAAAGAGATATGATGAATCAGGTGCTGGATGATATGGATCTAGAGCGCGAAAAAGGCATTACCATAAAAAGCCATGCCATTCAAATTAATTATACCCACAAGGGGGAAGTGTATACCCTCAATTTGATTGATACCCCCGGACACGTTGATTTTAGTTATGAAGTTAGCCGCGCATTGGCTGCTTGTGAAGGCGCTCTGTTATTGGTGGATGCTTCTCAAGGTATACAAGCGCAAACCATCAGTAATTTGTATTTGGCCATCGATAACGATTTAGAAATCATTCCGGTGATCAATAAAATTGATATGGATGGTGCTAAGATTCCTGAAGTAACCGATCAAATTATCGACTTAATTGGCTGCAAACAGGAAGACATTTTACTAGCCAGCGGAAAATCTGGTATTGGTATAGACGAAATACTACAAGCAATTGTAGAGCGCATTCCGGCGCCTTCAGGTAGTGTGGATGCGCCCTTGCAAGCTTTAATTTTTGACAGTGTTTACAATAGTTTCAGAGGCATCATTATTTACTATAGAATCATGAATGGCACTTTGAAAAAGGGCGACAAAATCAGATTTGTTGCGACTGGCAGGGATTATATTGCAGATGAAGTAGGGGTGCTTAAATTCACGATGACCCCTAAAGACCAGGTTTGTGCAGGGGATGTGGGGTATATCATCACCGGTATTAAAAATGCCAAGGAAGTGAAAGTGGGAGATACCCTTACACTGGCCAATAATCCTGGTGAAATGATTAATGGATTTGAAGAAGTTAAGCCGATGGTATTTGCGGGTATTTTCCCCGTAAACACTGATGAATTTGAAGAGCTCAGAGATTGCATGGACAAGTTGCAATTAAATGATGCGTCTTTAACATTTGAGCTTGAAACATCCCAAGCATTGGGTTTTGGATTCCGTTGTGGATTCCTCGGCCTCTTGCATATGGAAATTATTCAAGAACGATTAGAGCGTGAGTTCAATCAAACAGTGATTACTACCGTACCCAACGTTAGTTTCAATGCTTATACAACTCGCGGCGAAAAAATATTGGTCAACAATCCTGTTGAAATGCCCGATCAAGTAAAAATTGATCATATTGAAGAACCATTTATCAAGGCGCAAATCATCACTCTGCCTGATTATATCGGCAATATTATGACCCTCTGTTTGGGTAAACGAGGCATTTTACTTAACCAAAGTTATTTGACACCAACAAGGGTTGAGTTGATTTTTGAAATGCCTCTGACAGAGATTGTATTTGATTTCTACGATAAGTTAAAAAGTTCTACCAGAGGGTATGCTTCTTTTGATTACACACCAATCGATCATAGAGAAGCCGACATCGTTAAAATGGATATTCTCTTGAACAATGAAAAAGTTGATGCGTTGAGTGCGTTAATTCACAGAAGCAGAGCTACAGATTTTGGTAGAAAATTGTGTGAGAAATTGAAAGAACTATTGCCGCGTCAACAATTCCAAATTGCCATTCAGGCGGCCATCGGAGCCAAAGTAGTGGCAAGAGAAAATATCAGTGCCATCCGTAAAGACGTAACTGCCAAATGTTATGGTGGGGATATCAGCCGTAAAAGGAAATTATTAGAAAAGCAGAAAGAGGGTAAAAAACGCATGCGCCAAATCGGCAATGTGGAAATTCCTCAAGAAGCATTCTTAGCGGTACTAAAACTAGATTAATTAGAAAGGGCTTTTATTCCGGTTCTACCGCTTCGTATTCTGGAATGAATACCCAACGGCCAAATTCCCATTTAAAGGCTTCTACGGTGCCATAGGGTACCAGTGTGTACTTTTTATTGGGTTCACCAGATTCGCTGATCAATTTAACGAATACAATGCGGTCTAATTTTTTATCGTAGTTCAGTTTGGCATTCGCCTGTTTTTTAAATTCTAAACAGAATCTGCTCACAGGTTGCTTGGGTTTAAAAATATCGTTTGGATAATTGAAAAACTTTCCGCCAAATAGTGGTTTGCCTTCTAAATCAAAATGCAACACTTCTATCCATTTTTTGGTACTTCTGGCATCGTTTTCATCGTAGCCTAAAAGGGTATAGTATTTTTTATTGTTGTACTCTTTTTGAATGATATTATAATATACAGCACCTATCCAGTTTTGATTGGTTCTGATGGAATCATAAGGGTTTTCGGTAAAGTCTGCGCCATCATATAATGGAATTAATTTTAAAGAACCGTCTTTTGTATTCATTTGAATGGCGCCTTTATAACGGTAATAACTATAATCTTTCATCAATTGCCAAGTGATGATTCTAAAACTGCTGTCGGGTGCATACAGTCTTGAAATGGTGGTTAATGAATCAAAAGGATAATGGAATGAAAAGGGAATTTTTAAAGCTTGTACCAAGTTTCTGGTAAACAAACTGTCTGCTCTTAAGCGATCTTCAGTATCATCTGCATTGACTATTGGATAAGCCGAGGCAGCCAATATTTTTTCAGCTTCAGCTAATAAACTTTTATTGGCGGCTGTTTGTGCCTTTAATGCTTGCGTAGTATAACACAATAACAGCATCAACAACATCAATATGCGCTTCTGATAAACCATATGGCAAATTACAAGTAATTCAATGGGCTTGTATGACTTGACACAATTTTATGATTTTTTTGCATGCAAACAAGCTGCTGCAAATTCAGACAGATTGTTAAATCGCGCATCAATAGATGGGTGGGGGAATGGGGTCTCAGGGTGCGTTGTCGCTACAAAAACAGTGATCATGCCGGCGTTTTTGCCAAATAACATATCACTCATGCGGTTGCCCACCATAATGGATTTGCTGAGGTCTATTTCAGGAAAATCTGCTTTTGCCTGAAAAGCCATACCAGGTTGCGGCTTTCTATTTGGCGAATCATCCGCTAAATCTGGGCAATAATAAATTTGATCAATTTTTCCACCGGCTTTGGCAATGTCTGCCAACATTGGGGTATGTATATCTTGCAAGTTTGTATGGGTCATGATGCCTTTGCCAATGCCTTTTTGATTGGTTGCAATAAAAATTTTCCCAAACAAATCATTGAGTTTGGCAATCGTTGTAGGGATATTCGGATAAAATTGAAACTCGGACCAGTGTTGTATATAGTCTTCTTTTTTTTCAAAATTCAATACGCCATCTCGATCTAAGAAAAGCGTCCAATCGGTATTAATTTGATCGAGTGAAAACATATTAATCAAATAAATTAGCTTCAACCAGTTCACAAATAATATGGCCTAACATGATATGGCTTTCTTGAATGCGCGGCGTATCAGTGGATGGTACAGATAACAAATAAGTAGACAGGGCAGCCATTTCGCCACCGTGTTTGCCCGTGAATCCAACAGTAATGATCTGTTTAGATTGTGCTGTAGCAAAAGCTTTTACAATATTTGGTGAATTGCCGGAAGTACTTAAGCCCACTAGAATATCACCTGATTGCATCGTCCCTTCAACCAATCTGCTGTAAATTTCATCATATCCATAATCATTGGCTACTGCCGTTAAATAAGAACTATTACAATGCAAAGCATCAGAAGGCAATGCCGGTCTGTTTTTATAGAATCTACCTGAGAACTCAGCGGCTAAATGTTGTGCGTCGGCTGCGCTCCCCCCATTGCCACAAAATTGTACTTTATGGCCGTTTTTAAAAGCAGCTGTAATGACGGTAACAATTTCAGATAACTGTTCTAGTAAAGCAGGTTGATTCAATATATCTTGCTTGACTTGTATGGACGCTTCAATAATGGGTTTAATGCGATTCAACATGATGAACAGTTTATGGTAGCAGTGTTACAATGGCCTCTGTTAAATGGTTCCATTGATATTTGATTTTTTCTTTACGAAGTTGCGGTAAAAAATAATCTTCGCCTAACAAATATAGTTGTTCAATTTGGGCGGCAATGCTTTCTGGAGAAGGCTCAGCTACTAAGCCAGTTTTGTCAGCCACAATCATATCGGGTAATGCCCCTACATTGGTCACTAAGAGTGGTTTTTCAAAATGATAGGCAAGTGGAGTAACCCCACTTTGTGTGGCATGACGATAGGGTTGTATGACAAAATCACAGGCATTCATATAATCAGCTACCTCATTTTGTGGAATAAAATGCGTGAATAAATAGATCTGCGCTTGTAACCCTAGCTCAGCTATCATCGCTTTGTACTCATCTTCGCCTTCATAAAACTCACCTGCAATCATGAGTTGTATAGGGCCATGCTCCTGAGTCTTTGTTTGCAAGTATTTCATCGCTTTTAATAACAAATCCAACCCTTTGTATTGTCGGATAAATCCAAAAAACAAAATGATGGGAGCATTTAATGGCAGACCTAAACGCGCTCTGGCAGTTGCTTTCGGCATGATGTCTCCAAAATTATCGTAGAGCGGGTGTTGGCAAGTGATGGCTTTTTTATTGGTAAACAGCCGTAAATCAGCCTGAACTTTTGCGCTCATGGTAATAAATCCATCAACTGCGCCAATAAAGTATTTGGTAAACCAATAATCGCCCAATCGCTTCTCATGTGGAATGATATTGTCCGCAATACAAACCACTTTTGAAACCCCATTCCATCGAATCATTCTTAAAATTGTTCCCAAGCAAGGCCCCATAAAAGGCAACCAAAATCTGACCAACACCAACGGTGTTTTTTTACGCGATAATAGCCAACCCATTTTTATCCAATTAAATGGATTGATTGAGTTAATGCTAACATGTATGGTTAAATCAGACGGCGCAGGGTCCTCACTGTATTGTGATTTGCCGGGGAATAAAATGGATGGATATTGAAGTGAAAACGTATAAATCGTGACTTGATAGCCTTCTTGTTGAAATGCTCTGGCCAATCGTTCGTTAAATGAAGCAATGCCCCCACTTCTAAAAGGCCAAGTGGTACCAATAAGCATCAGCTCTTTTTTCATGCTACGCGATTAAGCTGTTTCCAATCCTAAGGTTTCCTCTATCAGGTACACATTTCTTTCAGATGCATTGCGAACAACCAATTCCGCCACAAATCCAGTTAAGAATAATTGCATACCAATAATCATCACAGCCAATGCAATGTAAAATGCGGGTTTATTGGTGATGCCAACTTCTGGATTTAAAATTTTGGCCACCAGTAAATACACACTCGTTAAGAATCCAATCAAGAATGCAAGGGTACCGTATAATCCAAAAAATTGCATGGGCTTTTTGCCAAACTTGCCCAAAAACATAATCGTACCCAAATCAAGAAATCCATTGATAAAGCGGTCCCATCCAAATTTAGTGGTCCCATATTTTCTAGGGCGATGTTCTACTATTTTCTCACCAATTTTTCTAAAGCCACTCCATTTGGCAAGTACAGGAATGTAGCGATGCATTTCGCCAAACACTTCAATACATTTCACCACTTTTTTCTTGTAAGCTTTCAAGCCACAATTAAAGTCGTGAAGGCGAATGCCTGAGCTTTGTCTTGCAACCGCATTGAATAGTTTTGAAGGGATATTTTTTGTTAGGGTGTTGTCATAGCGTTTTTTCTTCCAACCACTGACCATGTCAAATCCATCTTCAATGATCATATTGTATAATGCAGGAATTTCATCAGGTGAATCCTGCATATCTGCATCCATGGTAATCACCACATCGCCTTGAGCTGCTTTAAAGCCTTCATTCAAGGCAGCAGATTTACCATAATTCCTTTGAAACTTAATCCCTTTAATATTTGGATTGTTGGCAACAATTTGTTGGATCACTGCCCAACTATCGTCTCGGCTACCATCGTCAATCAACAATACCTCATAGGTATATCCATGTTGGTCAACTACTGATTTAATCCAAGCACATAACTCGGGCAGTGATTCTTCTTCGTTGTATAAAGGAACGACTATGGATAAATTCATGCAATATTATTGTTCTTCAAATTTTTCTTCCTTACGAATCACTAAAGTAAGCAACAATGATTTAACGAAATCCCAAATTAAGCCCAAACCAGTGCCCATTAAGATTTCTTTGAATCCTGTTTTCTTCATGCTTTCTGCAGATGATGCCATTGATTTTTCAATATCTTCTTCAGAAGCACCGAATTTTTCCATCATGGCTCTGGTTTTTTCCAAACCAATTTGTGCTGATTTTTCGGTTAATGTTTCATCAATAATATTGTACAATACATAAGTTGAAATGGCAATAATCACAGCAGCTACAGCATAGCTTAAAAAATTAAATTTCAAACCTTCTTTAAAACTTAAATACCCACCATTTTGCTTTCTTACTGCAAACCCACCAATTAATAAAATGATGATCATGTAAGGGATAAATGTACTTGCGAACATGACACCTGTAAATGTATTGATGTCTACAGCCCAACTGCCATACATTAATAACACTGCAGTTAAACCACAGATGACACCGTACTTAACGCCTTCGTTGATAAGATTTGCTTTCATATTTATTTAGTTAATGGTTAAATGACCGTTTTGGATAGTGCCGTAAACCTTACCTTTTAAGGCAATATTGGTAAACGCATTGTTTACTGATTTGCTTTTAATCTGCTCTTTGGTTAATTGAGTTGTTTGCGCTCTATGGTAAATGGTTAATTCGGCAATATTATTTTCAACAATATGAGTAGTAGGAAGTCCAAAAATATTACGGGCATTCAAAGAAAATAATTCAGCCAATCGTTGATTGCTGAGCTGGGGCATTAAATGATTCACTGCACTGAATGTGGATTCTAAAGCGTTCATGCCAAAAGCCGCGTATTCAAACTCGCAAATTTTATGATCCCAGTCTTGGGGAAAATGGTGCGACGCAATACAATCAACTACGCCATTGATGACACCTTCGCGTAAAGCCATCATGTCTTCTCTAGATCTAAGCGGTGGGTTTACTTTTAAGTAGGTATGATAATCTTGTAAATCCTCGTCACAGAAATACAAATGATAGGGGGTAACACTACAGGTTACTTTTAATCCCTCTGATTTGGCTGCACTAATTAAGGCCAATGATTCCTTGGTAGTGATACCAGTAAAGTGAATTTTCGAGTTACTGTATTTTAATAAATCAAGATCTCTTTTTAATATACTGATTTCAGCAATGGATGGCAATCCGGGCAAGCCCAATTGTGTTGAAACAATGCCTTCGTTAATCAGCCCTGCATTGCCAATGCTTCTGTCGATGGGCATTTGTATTAATACCCCATCAAATGCTTTGACATATTGCAAAGCTTTTACCAATAACCCAGCAGATTGAACAGGTAATAAACCATCCGAAAAAGCTGTTGCGCCACTGTTGCGCATATCATACATTTCTGCCAATACTTTTCCTTCAGTTTTCTGAGTAATGGCACCGATTGGATGGATTTGAACGGGTAATTGTTTTGATTGACCTACAGCATACTCTACCATCGACTTATGGTCTGTTACAGGCTTGGTATTAGGCAATGTAAATACGCGGGTAAATCCACCAGCAGCAGCTGCAGCTGCGCCCGAAGCAAAGGTTTCATTAAACTCAAAACCTGGGTCACCAAAATGGGCAAAACAATCTACCCAACCAATAGAAATTTGAAGCCCTTCTTCCTGAACAACTGTTGCATGGGGGGCTGATAAATCAGTGCCTATTTGTTTAATCAAGGATTGCTCAATCAATACATCCAAAACTTGTCCGTTGTAAGGGGAGTGGGGGTCGTTAATCAGCACCTGCTTCAGTAGAATGTTCATGCAGTAGTTGAAAATTTTATGCAATATAGCCTGAAAATTTCTTTTCACCCTATATTTGCACCCCATTCAATATTTGAGTGAAAGTTCGGGACGTAGCGCAGCCCGGTAGCGCACACGTCTGGGGGGCGTGGGGTCGCAAGTTCAAATCTTGTCGTCCCGACAAAAAAGCTCCGATTAGTAATAATCGGAGCTTTTATTTTCTGAATTGTATAAGCAAGAATTTTAATTCTTCGGTCTAAAAGAACGAATTGGCGGTGCAGGTTCTTTCTTCAATTCAATACCTTGAGTAGGCATTAAACGCAAAGCTTCTTGCACGGCTTT
>JAIXYL010000151.1 GCA_027490265.1 Sediminibacterium sp. | reverse complement strand
TCAATTTCCTTCTAATGCCAGATAAAGAGCAAACAGTACAGCACTTTCTTGACTTGATTAAAAAATCAAGACGAGGAAAATTTAAGGTCTATATCGGAATGAGTGCTGGTGTTGGTAAAACGTTTCGCATGTTGCAAGAAGCGCACGCTTTATTGAAAAATGGCATTGATGTAAAAATTGGTTATATAGAAACGCATAACCGAAAAGAAACCCATGAATTATTAGAAGGGTTACCGATTGTACCAAGACGTAAATTATTTTACAAAGGAAAAGCGCTTGAAGAATTGGATGTTCAGGCTGTTATCAGCCTACGGCCTGAGGTTGTTATAATTGACGAACTGGCCCATACCAATATAGAAGGCAGTAAGAATGAAAAACGATGGCAGGATGTGTTGGACATTTTAGATACAGGCATAAATGTGATCAGTGCTGTAAATATTCAGCATATAGAAAGTCTTAATGAAGAAGTTAAGAGTATTACCAGTATTGAAGTAAAAGAGCGAATACCAGATAGTGTAATTGTGCAGGCAGATGAGGTAGTGAATATTGATTTGACTGCTGATGAATTAATTACAAGACTGAAAGAGGGGAAAATTTATCAGGCTGATAAAATTGAAACAGCGCTCAATAATTTTTTTAAAAGTGATCATATTTTACAACTCCGAGAATTGGCTTTAAAAGAGGTTGCGTCTCAAGTTGTAAGAAAAGTAGAATCGGAAATCACAAAAGTCAATGCAATTAAGCATGAAAAATTTTTAGCCTGCATCAGCAGCAATGAACTGACTGCTAAAACCGTCATTCGAAAAACTGCAAGACTAGCCAAATATTATAACAGTAAATGGTATGTTTTATATGTGCAAACGCCTAAAGAAAACCCAGATAAAATCTCCTTGGTTAAACAAAGACATCTGATTAATCATTTCAAACTGGCTACTGAATTAGGAGCTGAAATTATTAAAGTAGCACATTCGAATATCTCTAAGGCCATTATTGAGCAGTGTGAAGAAAGAAAGATTACCACGATCTGCATTGGCAAACCACATTTAAACTTACTGAAAGTAATTTTAGCTACAAATGTGTTTAACGAATTATTAAAAAAGCTGACTTTGAGCGATATTGATCTTGTAATTTTAAGCTAATGAAAATTAAATCTAAACTTTTATTAGGAATTGGGTTTTTGTTTACTATGATCATATTCTTAACGGGATTAAGTATTTATCAAATAAATAAACTCAATAACGATACTAAGAATGTATTGGTTGCCAATTATAATTCGCTTGACTATCTAAGGAAGATGCAACTGGCTTTAGATAATAATATTCTTAAATCTGAAAATGAAAAACTCTTTACAGTAAATCTTGAATTGCAGAAACAAAACATAACTGAAGTTGGCGAAAACGATTTAACAAATAGTCTAGTGCAAAACTTTAGTATGCTTAAAATAAATGCTTCTGATTCTCTTATCTCTGTTAGAGTTAGGAAAAATATATCGGATTTAATGCTGCTAAATATGCAGGCTATTCAAAGAAAAATTAATGTAGCAGAAAGCACTGCAGATTCATCTATACTTTGGATAACACTTGCTGGTACTATCTGTTTTATCATTGCACTCACAATTTTGTTCAATTTGCCGGGTAATATTGCTAATCCCATAAAAGAACTCACCGAAAGTATAAAAGAAATTGCCGCACAGAATTATTCTCAAAGGGTACACTTTAATAAGCACAATGAATTTGGCGAGTTATCAGCAGCTTTTAATACAATGGCTGAAAAACTACAAGAATACAGAGATGGTAATCTTGAAAAGTTAATGATGGAAAAGAAGAGAATTGAAACGTTGATTAATAATATGAATGACCCCATTATTGGATTGGATGAAAACAAGAAAGTGTTGTTTATGAATAATATGGCTTTAAAAATATCGGGTTTAAGCGCAGAAAATGTGATAGGCAAACCTGTTCAAGATATTGCCATGAATAATGATTTAATCAGAACACTTGTTCAGGATTTATTTGATCAAGAGCGCGACCAAAAGCCAACCAATGGTTTACCTGTAAAAATATATGCCGACAATAAAGAAAGTTATTTTGAGAAGGAAATTATACCAATCAATATTATTCCCACAGGTGAAAAAGAGGAGAAAAAAATTGGTAATGTAATTCTTCTGCAAAATATTACACCGTATAAAGAACTAGACTTTGCTAAAACCAATTTTATTGCAACGGTTTCTCATGAATTGAAAACACCTATTTCATCCATAAAAATGAGTTTGCAGTTATTAGAAAACAAACAAATTGGTGATCTAAATCTTGAGCAACACAGTCTTATTGACAGTATTAAAGAAGATGCAAGCCGATTGCTGAAAATAACAGCCGAACTATTAAACATGACACAGGTAGAAAGCGGATCGATTCAAATGAATGTAATTGCATGTGATGCTTATGAAATTGTTGAATATGCAGTTAATGCCAATAAATCAGCCGCAGAGCAAAAGCAAATCAGGTTTGATATCCAAGTTGCTGAGCGGTTACCCAAACTCCTAGCTGATAATGAAAAAACTTCTTGGGTGCTCACTAATTTGCTGTCTAATGCCATTCGTTACTCTTATGACAATTCAGTAATTTATATTAATGTTTTCACTGAAAATGAAAAGATTGTATTCTCTGTGACTGATAGTGGGCAGGGGATATCACCACAATACGTGCAAAAAGTGTTTGATCGATATTTTCGTATTCCAGGAACAAAAAAAGAAGGCACTGGATTAGGATTAAGCATCAGTAAAGAATTTATTGAAGCACAAGGCGGACATATTACCGTGAAAAGTGAATTTGGAGCAGGGAGTACATTTTCATTTGGGTTAAATAGCCTACCTAATGCAGAGGAGATTGCAAAATGATTAATCAATAATAGAATTGACAATTCCTCTATCCTTTCATAGTCGGGTTTTGTTGTTCAATGCAGAATGGTTAACTTACTGTAAATAACTGTTTATGCGTCTATTCTTCTTAGCGGCCATTTTATTGCTCAGTCACACCATCATTGCGCAACGCACGTACATACATTGTGGTCAATTAATTGATGTAAAATCAAGTAAGCAATTGCCTTCAATGACCATTATTGTGGAAGACAATAAAATTGTGGATGTTCAAAAGGGCTATATTATGCCTGCCTCTGGCAATACAGTGATTGACTTAAAAAAATTAACGGTCATGCCGGGCTTAATTGATATGCATGTGCACCTAGAATCTGAAACAGGTCCAAATAATTATTTAAATGCGTTTACATATAATCCGGCAGATTATGCTTTCCAGTCTGTTGTGTTTGCAGAAAAAACCTTAATGAGTGGTTTCACTGCTGTTCGTGATTTGGGTGGTACCAATGTTAATATTGCACTTCGCAATGCCATCAATAAAGGTTGGGTTGTTGGTCCTAGGGTGTATACTGCAGGAAAATCATTGGCCTCCACTGGCGGGCATGCAGATCCAACCAATAACTATCGCAAAGATCTGATGGGTGATCCTGGTCCAAGAGAAGGGGTAGTGAATAGTGTGGATGATGCAGCCAAAGCAGTTCGGCAGCGCTACAAAGATGGGGCAGACCTGATCAAAATAACGGCTACTGGTGGTGTGTTGAGTATGGCAAAAGATGGGAGCGGGGCGCAATTTAGTATTGAAGAAATTAAAGCCATTGTGCAAACGGCCAACGATTATGGTTTTAAAGTGGCTGCACATGCACATGGCGCGGAAGGCATGAAAAGAGCTGTTCTTGGTGGTGTACATTCTATAGAGCATGGCAGTTATATGTCTGAAGAAGTGATGGATTTAATGAAAGAGAAGGGCACGTATTTGGTGCCAACGATAGTGGCTGGTAAATCAACTGCTGACTCTGCCAAAAAACCTGGCTATTATCCCGATATCGTAAAAGCCAAGGCCTTGGTCATTGGTAATTTTATTCAAGGCACTTTTGCAAAAGCCTATAAGCGTGGGGTGAAAATTGCATTTGGCACCGATGCTGGTGTTTATGCGCATGGCAAAAATTGGTTAGAGTTTCAATACATGACTGAAGTGGGCATGCCGATTTTAGAAGCCATCAAATGCGCCACCGTTAATGCTGCAGATTTGTTAGGCGATAACAATATCGGCAGTATTGAAAAAGGCAAATTAGCGGACATCATTGCCGTTGATGGCAACCCAGAGCAAGACGTGACTAGTATGGGTCGGGTACAGTTTGTAATGAAGGGGGGTAAAATCTTCAAACAATAACCATTAACCTTTCCACTTTTTCAGTTGTTGCAATAAAGCCCGCAAATCTTTTGGTATTGGGGCTTCGAGTGCATAAGCTGTATCGTTGTATGTAAAATTCAATTGAAAGGAATGCAATGCAAGCCTTGATAAAATTGGTTTTTCTTCCTCTGCAATTTTCGCCAGTTTAAAATTCTTTTTGATGGAAGATAGCAATACTGGTTTGGCGTCACCGTAAATATCGTCGCATACAATACTATGACCTATATGCTGCATATGCACCCGAATCTGGTGTGTTCTACCAGTATGAATTTGAAATTGTACCCAACTGTACAAGCGAAACTGCTCTAATACTTGATAATCGGTTAAGGATGGCTTGCCCTTTACATGGGTCATCATTTTGGTGGTTTTACCGGGATGTTCCATAATGGCGGCATCAATGCTGCCACTGGCATTCATCATTTGTCCGTTCACCAACCCCACATAAAATTTTTCCATTTCCCTGCTTTCAAATAATTGTGAAAGCGCTTTATGGGCCGTTTCTGTTTTGGCAAATAAGATCACCCCACTGGTATCTCTGTCTAATCTGTGCACAGTATAGATTTGACCATAACGTTGCTTCAACAAATCTTTTAACGATTGTTCAACACCCATTCTGTCTGGAATACTCAATAAGCCTGATGGTTTATTGACTGCTACAAAATCAGCTGTTTCTAATATGATCTCTATATTCATGCGTTGGCTTCAGACTTATTTTTCCTTAAAAAAGATTTGTTCATGAATTTTAAGAGGCGCACTTCTTTGTCATTTAAAAAACGCCATTTGCTTCGCTCCACATTTTTCTTGGTCAGATTGGCAAACATTACCCGATCCAATGCTTTAACATCATATCCTAAATGTTCAAAAATTCTGCGAACAATTCTGTTTCTACCACTGTGAATTTCTATGCCTACTACATGCTTGCTTTTGATGTCTGCATATCCAACAGCATCTGCTGCAACAAAACCATCTTCTAAAGTGATACCAGCAACAATAGCGTCTAAGTCTTTTTTAGTAACAGGTTTATCTAAAGTGACTTCATAAATTTTCTTGACTTCAAATGACGGATGGGTCAGTTTTTGCGCGAGCTCACCATCATTGGTTAGCAATAGCACACCTGTAGTATTTCTATCTAATCTGCCAACAGGATATACTCTTTCAGGCGTTGCGCCTTTGATTAAATCGAGTACTGTTTTGCGTCCTTGTGGGTCACTTGCAGTGGTTAAATAATCCTTTGGCTTATTCAATAAAATATACACTGAATTGCGTTGCAAGAAAATGGGTTTCCCTTTCACTAAAATTTTATCAGCTTGTGAAACTTTATAACCCGGTTCAAAAATTTTATCACCATTCACAGTTACCTTACCTTCTTTCACTAGTTCTGCAGCTTCTCTTCTGCCACATACACCTGAATGGGCAACATATTTATTTAGGGGGATTAAAGAGTCTCTGGTTGTGGCCTCTTTTTTATCTGCATCCATTGGATTACCCGCATAACTGGCTTTGGCAGGTTTGCCGCCCTTTTCGCTTTTAAACGCTTTGTAGGAACCGTTTGCTGGTTTTGCTGCACCCGTTCTTCCTGTGCTTGCTGTAGGTCTGCCTGGTCCTTTTGTAGCGCTAACAGGTTTTCCTGCGCCTCTTGTAGATTGATTGGCAGCTTTTGTTTTATCTACAGCGCTTTCTCTTTGAGCGGCTGTTGCTTTTTTAGGATCTATATATGCTTCGCCTCTTGCTTTGGCTTTTTTTCTGGCTCGCATTTCTTCGCCTGCGGCTCTGGCATCTGCCTTGTTTTTTCTTTTCTCTTGACGATACGCTTCTTTAATGGCTGCGCCTTTTTTCTTTTCGGCAAATTTGCTGAAGTTGTCTGTACGTTTTTGCATGGTGTTGATTTGCTGTTTTACAACAGGATTTATAATGATGAAACGATGCTACTAGCCTTTGTTAGCCAATTGACCACAAGC
>JAIXYL010000082.1 GCA_027490265.1 Sediminibacterium sp. | reverse complement strand
AACCCATCCGTTATTCTACTTAAATATTTTTTTCGGATCAGCATTGATGTTTTTTGTGATCTCAACATTTTGGATGTTTGCACCTGGCACCAAAATCTTTAAAAAGGGTATAATGTTTACCATTGCTGGTATTGTATTAACGTTAGTGCTCTTATTTGTATAAAAAAGGGCCATTCAATAATGAATAGCCCTTGTACTTGAGGGGGGAGGTAATCTTTATCGTTTTAACTCATTGATGGTTTGTTTTGGTACAATTACTTTATTCACTTTCTCAATAGTTAGTGTTTTGGGTAGATTAAAACTTGCTGATACACTTGTTTGTTCTGCATGTCCAAACCGTACTGTGTAATTACCAGCTTCTGCTACGAATGCTGATTCAGTGGTATTAAATGAACTTAAATCAGAAGCGGTTAGAGTAAAATTAAGTGTCTGTGATTCACCGGGCTGAAGCAGTTTTGTTTTAGCAAAAGCTTTTAACTCAAGCGCTGGTTTGTCCAAATTTGTTTTAGGGGCAGTGATGTATAATTCAGCTACTTCCTTGCCAGCTACTTTGCCAGTATTTGTAATGCGAACACTAACCTGAATAGGATTGTCCTCCATTGTTTTTTGGCTCAAGGTTAAATCACTTATTTGAAATGTAGTATAGGAAAGGCCATAACCAAATGGATAAGCACTTGGCAAATTAAAGCTGCTGAAATAACGGTAGCCTACATAAATCCCTTCCTCATAAATCACTTCTGCATCTACTTGCTTTTGACCAAACAAACCTGGTTTTTCAGAGCCAGGAATTTCTCTACCCGGAAAATTCTTAGCACTATAGTCATCGCTATATTTTGCAGGAAAAGTTGTAGCCAATTTTCCAGATGGATTTACTTTTCCAGTAATCACATCAGCGATGGCATTGCCACCTTCAAGACCAGGTTGCCATGCCAATAAAATGGCATCCACTTTATCTCTCCATTGTGCCACATCTATGACCCCGCCAATATTTAAAGTCACTACTACTTTTTTATTTTGTTGATGAAATACAGATGATACATCAGTAATGAGTTTCAATTCTTTTTCAGTCAAATAATAATCGTCTTTCTCTTTGCGATCATTCCCTTCACCTGCATTTCTACCAATGGCAATAAGGGCAATAGAAGAAGTGGCAGCCGCTTTTTTTATGGCGTCTAATGAAACAGACATTTCAGCAATTGGTACAATCGGACTCATGAGATCAGCCAATGAAGATCGCTTTGGTTGTTTTGCTTTTTCACTTTGCATGTATTGCGCATAAGCCCTGTATAGTTGCGCATTTAATTGATAGCCCGCTTTAAACAAACCATCTGCAATAGGAACCGTGTACATTTTGGTAACATCTCCACTACCCGTTCCACCAGCTACTAAGTCTATTTGATTATTGCCAAAAACAGCAAGGTTGCTCCCAACTGCAATTGGTAAAGCATTTCCTTTATTTTTCAATAAGACCATGCTTTCAGCAGCAGCCTGCCTTGACAATTGTGCGTTTTCAGTTAAGGGTGGATTATCGCTGAACTTGTACCCTTTAAACACCGGTGTTTTCAAAATGATATTGAGAATATCGGTAACATTCTTGTCTAAGATGGCTTCATCTAATTGTTTGTTTTTAATGGCATCAAGGATGTCTTTTTTTTGATTGGGTAATCCGGGCATCACTAAATGGTTACCAGCAATTTGTTGTGCCACCGCGTTTTTGCCGCCAAACCAATCGGTCATTACAAATCCTTTAAAGCCCCATTCATCTTTTAAAATAGTCCGCAACAATTCAGGATTTTCAGACGTGTATGGACCGTTCACCAAATTATAAGAACTCATGATGGTCCAAGGGTTCGATTCTTTTACAGCGATCTGCCATCCTTTTAAATAAATTTCACGCATGGCTCTTTCACTGATAATGGTATTTACCGAGTTTCTATTTGTTTCTTGGTTATTGGCAAAAAAGTGTTTGGCTGAAGTGCCCACACCTGCTTGTTGAATGCCATTAATCATTGCAGCAGCAATGCGACCCGTAATGACAGGATCTTCAGAATAGTATTCAAAATTTCTAGCACCTAGCGGATTGCGGTGAATATTCATGCCAGGCCCAAGCAATACATCAATCCCAAACTCTTTGGCTTCAGCACCTAAGGCAACACCTACTTTTCTAACTAAAGCAGTATCCCAACTGGATGCTAATAAGGTACCAATAGGCCAAGCTGTGGCATAATAGAGTCTGCTCTTCCCACCATTGAATGCGTGGATACCCGCAGGACCATCACATACCACCAAGCCAGGAATATTCAAACGCGGAATAGCCCCAGTAGTACCGGCGGCTCCAGTTACTCTTTTTTGAGCTTCAGTTGGCGGAAGGCCTGATCCCGGCATTGGCATACCGGGCACATACATGCCTTGGCCAATCACGATATGAATTTTTTCTTCTAAAGTCATGGCTTTAACAACCTCGCTGACTGGATTTTTGCCCAATTGAGGAATGGTTGATTGTGCAGTACTATCATACATACTTAAGCTAAGCCCAAGCAGTAAGCTAATAGGGATTAAATTGATTTTCAACATAGCAATGGTTGATTGATTATTTTATTGAGTCAAATTGACACAATATAAAACTTTTTTCATTTGTTTCGCAAAAATTCCGTTCTTAGAGCGCATTATGGACATCAAGGATTTAGATACACAATCATTTATGCCGGGATTATCGGTTGACAATGTCATTTTTGGTTTTCATGATAATCAATTGAAAGTATTGTTGTTGGCCTGCAAAGACGGCAAACATTGGATGTTACCCGGGGGCTATATTCTGAAAAATGAATCAGTTGATGCGGCGGCAGAAAGGGTATTATTCGATAGAACAGGTCTTCAAAAAGTGTATTTACAGCAGTTCAATGTATTTGGGGATCCCAAAAGGTCTAGTGCGTCTTTGGTGAAAGGATTGGTAAAGTCAATGGAATTAGACGAAACACTGAACCATTGGTTTTTGCAAAGATTTGTAACCATTGGTTACTATGCATTGGTAGAATATGAAAAGGTAAAGCCTAAACCAGATCCACTTTCATTGTCTTGCGATTGGTTCGAGATTGATCAAATACCTCGCTTAATTTTTGATCATGCAACAATCATAGAAAGCGCATTAACAGCCATGCGACAGCACCTTAATTTTCAACCAATTGGATTAAATCTATTGCCATCCAGTTTTCCTTTAAAAAGTTTGCAATCGATTTATGAAACTATTTTGGGTAAAAAATTAGATCGCCCAAATTTCAATCGTAAAATTTTGTCCTTGGGTATTTTAGACAAAAAAGAAAAGCATTTTACAGGAGCTGCCCATAAAGCCCCTTTTTTATATAGTTTCCGTAAGAAGGAATATTATAAATTACTAAAAGATGGTATTTCATAAATTTTATTTGAATTAAAAATTGTTATACCAAATAATTTTGCGCTCTTATTCTTGAAAAAAAGCTATTTAGCTTGTTGTTCCATGAATGAAAGTTTGTCCCAGTACCCTCTTTGGTAAACTATTTTATCATTTTCAATCCAAAAAAACCCACAACCACGAAGGCCTTTAGGATCTTTCCCCTTGATTATTCCATTGGGAGTTTGGTGATTGATACAATTCTCTTCATACAATTCAGCCAGTCCCTCATAGTCATAGCGGTTAAAACAATCAACCCATTTTTGTAAGATTTCTTTTGGCCTCATAACAACAAATTAAAGGGTTTAAACTAATGGTCATAGCTAACAACTCTTGAGATTTTCCAATTACCGTTTTCATTTTTCCAAATCATTAAAAACTTGAAAGTTCCTATTTCAAGTTTGCCATTTTCAATATGTTTGAATTGGTGCTTACCAATTTCTATTGCGCCATAACCTTGTATTGGATGAACTTCTAAACTTTCTTTGATTAAACTTCTTTTTAAGTCATAATCTCTATTAAATATTGACTTGAAATTTTCAAACACTTTTTCAAAACCAATTAGTCCGCCATTGTCTTGATACCACTCAAGGTCTTTTGTAAAATAGGTTTTCATTAAATCCAGATTCTTAGCATTATATGCTGCAAATAACAAACTATCAAGATTGGCTACTTTAATAAAAAGTTCTTTTTCTGTAATAGCTACTTTTTTTTCAGTTTGATTTTGCGCTACCGCATTTGAGTTAATAGCAATACATAGAAAAAGGAATATTAGAATTTTCATATGGTAAATATACCAAAAACAAAACTTGCAACTATCATCTAATGATTGAGTATATGACAATCAAGACATTAGTTTTCTGCTCTGTTAAGTAAATATTCATTTCTTTTAATCCACTTATCTGTACCCTCAAATTTCACATCTTTAACAATTGAAAAAGTTTTATTCTTGAGTAAATAAGTATGCCTCAATATTGCTTTTTTATTGTCATTACCATCTTCTCCTGCTATTTCAGTTACCAATGAATATCCACCATCTACTGTTTTCTTAAACTCAACTATTTTGTCCTTGCCGAATAATTTATTCACTATATAAGTGGTGTCCTTTGAATTTGCTTGTGGCTCATTAGGATATTCATATCCCATAATATAGCCATTTTTATTTTTGGTAAGACTAATCTTGATATTGGCTGACATTGTATAGGGTTTGCCTGTTGAATAATCCAGATAGGTTAATTTCCCTTCCCAGCTACCAACTGAATTAGATAAATCTTTGACTTGAAGAGATTGTGCTTTTACAGATAAGCATAGAAGAAAAAATGCAGTTGCAAATAATATGTTTTTCATTAAATAAATGTAAACAAAAGATGCAGCTTTACTTTTGTTTAAAGGCGATTATTTTAATATAAAACAGGGTGTTAGTTCATGTAATATTTTTGGAATAATCAATAGATATGCCATTTGGTAAAATCCAATTAATAAACCTTCAATTTTTATGCTTGAATAATAGATGGCCACCATGCCGTAGATATAGATACTTGACAACACAAAGTTTTTGATGAAAAAAGAGAGTATGCTTCTATTTGTTATACTATTCATTAAACCTCATTTATTCCCTTCAATAATCAATTTTTAAAATCAAGACTGCCGCAAGGAACCATCGCAATATCTGTACCGACTGTAATCTTGTAAAATAGTTTTTTATCTTTTAATATATATTCTGCCCTAACTGGCCATTTTGTTTTATGGATAAAAATTACGCTGTAAAACAAATAATTTGTGAAAGGTGAAATTTGAATTTTCAAATCCTTTAATTGATCTGATTCATTAATTAAAAGAGATGGTATGCCCGTAAGACCATAATCGAATTCTTGCACATTGTCAATTGTCATCTTTGACTTGGTAAAGGCAACTTTAGCGTGCGATTCTATAGACTCAAAGGGAATAATTGTTGGAAATTTAATAGATAAATCCAGAGGCGATGACGCTTCATTAAGTACGTTAGTCCAAAAAATAAAATAATTGTATTCTTTTCCTTTATAGGAAACTATTCCACCTCCTTTCGGTAAACTATTTGTAATAATTGTTTTCTTTTTAGTGGAAAAGGTGTAAACAGCTTTTGAATACTCCCAATTCTTATATTGAACTGATTGCCCATACAAGTTTAAAGCGAGAATTATCAAAAGGAAAGTAAAATACTTTTTCATAAAATAAAAAAAGGATTACACTTTGTAAGTATAACCCTTTTACTTTGAAATTGCTCCCCTTTTCTACGAAAGATGCAGCTATAAAACGATGATTAAGGTTGTAATTATCTAAAAATTAAAGAGCTGATCATCGTGTGAAATTGCAGAAGGTTAAATCCCATTCTGTTTTTCCTCTTTCTTTGATGGAGCCTTTAATGGTCTTTTTATTACTTTCAAATCCTTAAAGTATCCTATTGTTGCAATATCAACATAAAGACCAACTCCTCCTTTTTTAACTTTACCCAACATTTTATCAACGATAAAAGAAGAAAACCTCATATTGTTTATAAACATCTCTGCTGTTTCACCGTTAACTTCAATTCTCATTGTTATCCATTCTTTCAATGCAACTGGTGCAGAACCTTCATAAGAACCAGGTGGATAATTCTTTCTCAAAGTTTCAAATTTAAAATTAGGATATGAGAAATATTGAACAGCATGGTTTCTAAACATTTGATTGCTTGCTCTGCCAACTTTTGGTCGCAAATAAATGGATTCGAATGCTGAATCGTTTTGAGCAATTCTATAATATAAGCCAATAAAACCAGCAGCTGCAGGAAAAGGTGATGGGTCTTGGATTTGACTATACATCTTAACCTCAATAGTCCCATTTTCAAAATCATCTAGTCCCGCCAATTTTGCATAATGCTTTTCATCCACAGTTGCTTCTAATCTATTAGCATCAAATGGTAATGATTGCAAATCTCTCTCGATTTTAAGGACATTTTCTCCTTGAAATTTAATAACTGAACCTGTTACATTATGTAATTCAAATACCTGTTTACCAAGCACTACCTGCTTTTGTGCAATGGAATATTGAATACTAAATAATAATATTCCTAAAGCAAATATCTGTTTCATATAATTTGTTTTGACAAAACTACAATGGTCAGTGTATTTTTGTAACTAAAATAGTAAATACAAGTAACCAAATGGTAACTACAAATTCTTCAGCAAAATTTATCTCCAACCCTCTTAGTTGTCCGGTAACAAGAGCCATGAGTATCATTGGAGGAAAATGGAAGCCAATAATACTCAATGTTATAGGAGATCGATCAATTAGGTTTGGAAAGCTCAACCAGTTAATACCAGCTATCTCCAATAAGGTATTGACTAATGAACTCAAAGAATTAGAGTTTTTTGGACTGATTAAAAGAAAAGAATATAAAGAGTTACCCCCTCGTGTTGAATATGAGCTTACTGCAGCAGGAACTTCTTTGATGCCAATACTTTACGAGATGGCTAAATGGGGAAATACTAATGCTGCAAAGCAAATAATAAAAAAGGGTCATACTATTAAAGTATAACCCTTTTACTTTTATAAGCTCCCCCTTCAGGACTTGAACCTGAGACCCTCTGATTAACAGTCAGATGCTCTAACCAACTGAGCTAAGGAGGAATTTCCCCTTTCGGGGTTGCAAAAATAGGGGATTATCTATACTTTCAAAAAAAATACCACAAAAATTAAGTAAAAAGACAGTCTAATTGGTTCACAAAGCCAAAATGACCCTTTAAAAACCCAATTTTATAAGCTAAGTTCACTTGTGTATCATACGCTCAATAAAAAAGGCCCCATGTTCAAAAGTGATTGTATAAAAATGGTATGCTTTGTATGGATTGTTTTGGCTTCTGTTAATGCGGAAGCGCAAAATGATAGTATTTTAATTAAACTTAAAAATCATCCCCAAAAAGACAGTTTGAGGGTTGAATTATTGGTAGATGCATGTGTGAATGCAGCTTTCTCTGCTGATAGTTCAGTGCTTAACATGGCATTAGAAGCTCAAGCCATTTCAAATAAAATTGGGTATGAATTAGGTAAAATTAGGGCATTGAATAGTATTGGTAATTATTATTACCAACGGTCGCTCTATGTTCAAGCAATCAATCATTACTTAAAGGCACTAAAACTTTCTGAAAATCGAAACGATATTGATAATATCATTATTGGAAAAAGCAATTTGGCTAATGTATACAATCGACTAAATAAAACGACTGAATCTATACAATTGCTTAAAGAATGTAACAACTTATTACTAAATAAAGGCGACTCTTTAACGCAAAAGCGTGCTGCAATTTTGACCAATTTAGCAACCGCTTTCGCAAGTATAAAAATGCATGATACTGCTGCTTTTTACTATGAAACGGTCTATGAAATCTGCACTTTAAAAGACATTACAATTGGCATCGCAATAACACTATCTAACTTGGGTAGTGAATATTATGAGTTGCAAAGATACAATCAAGCTATTCAAGTGTTAGAAAAAGCAGAAGTTCTAGTAAATAAAATGGGCTATGACTTTTTAAGAGCCAGTGTCAATAAAAGTTTGGGAAAAAATTATATTGCCATTAATCAGAAAGCAAAGGGAATTAAATTTTTGCAAAAAGCGGTTAGTATCGCTAGGGAAAACAAAGATGCAAATAATGCTATTGAGTCTTACGAATTTTTATACAAAGTATATGCTAACCAAAAGGATTATTATAATGCATACACGAATGCTGTGTTATATCATTCATTAAAAGACAGTATTTATAATTTAGAAAAAGACAAAACAATTTTTGAGTTAAATACACAATATCAAACTGAAAAAAAGGAACAAACAATCTCATTATTAAAGAAGGATAATCAAGTAAAAGCATTACAAAATGAGCAAAAAAATTATTTGATTGTCGGTATTGTCGGATTATTATTGATTGGATCATTTTCAGGGTTTCTTTTCTTTACGCGATATAGAGTGCAACAGCAGAATACATTATTAGCCGCTAAAGTGTCTGCTGTTGAATTTGAAAAAGATAAAACGAGAATGGAATTAACTGCTTTAAAAAGCCAGATGAATCCACACTTTATCTTTAATGCTTTGAATAGCATCCAAGAGTTTATTATTTTAAACGATAAGAAAAAAGCCAATCAATTCATGGGTAAGTACGCTGACCTTGTTAGGAGTACTTTACAAATGAGCGATAAAGAAAGCATCACACTTGACGAAGAGGTTAAATCCTTAGAACTATATCTAGAACTAGAAAAATTACGATTTGAAGATAATTTTAATTATCGCATCCATATAGCAGAAGCATTGCAGGAAAGAAATGATCGACTGCCAGCAATGTTGATACAGCCTTATGTTGAAAACGCTATCAAACACGGGTTGCTTCATCAGCAAGGCAATAAAATGGTTACAATTGATTTTCAGATTGAGTTGAATAATCCTTCAATCATTAAATGCATTATTGAGGATAATGGTATTGGTAGGGCTCGTTCAGCTGAGTTGAATGCGATGCGAATAAAAAAACATACCAGCTTTTCAACTGGTGCTACTCAAAAACGCTTGCAGCTTTTAAATAAAGGCAAAGACAATGCTATAGTAGTAGCATTTGAGGATTTAAAAGACCATTTGGGTCAAGCAAATGGAACAAGAGTTACGCTAAGAATCACTACCATTCAATCAGATTAGAGCGCTTAACATGTCGTTTACAAACTTAAAATTACACTTTACAAATTGGTTTCGTCATTTGGTTCATCGTCTCACAAATTTGTGCTCTCATGATTCAGGCATTAATTGGCTGAATCAGAAAGCAGATATTGGTTTGGATAGTGGTAATGGGGGGCATTGATCACTATCCACCAATCTGCTAATTAGTTCAATCAAAAATAGACAAGGGTATTATATCACCCTATTTAGTAATTACCTTCATTTCCGCCCTGATTTTTTATATTTATGCTATATGGAAGCATCAAAAATTAGCGCAATAATTGTAGACGATGAAGGTAAAGCTCGAAGAATTTTGGAAAGCTTTATTCTTGAGTATTGCCCTCAAATTACACTTGTTGCTATTGTAGAAGATGTTCCTCAAGCGGTAAAAGCAATCAAAAAATACGAACCAGAATTGGTATTCTTAGATATTGAAATGCCTGGATATAATGGGTTTCAATTATTAGATTTTTTTGATGAAATCAATTTTGAAATCATATTCACCACTGCATACAGTGAGTTTGCACTAAAAGCATTTCAAGTAAGCGCCATCGACTATTTATTAAAGCCTATTCAAATTGATCAGCTGGTCAACTCAATTGCTAAGTTCAATAAAATAAGAGGTAATTCACTTATTAAAGAACGCATTGAGACGCTACAAACCAATCTTAAAGAAAAGACAATTCATAAAATTGTTGTGCCATTGAGTGAAGGAAGTTTGTTCCTAGAATTATCTGATATTGTTTATTTAAAGGCAGAAGGTAGTTATGTAAATTTCATCCTTAAGGATGGTACAAAAATACTCGCGAGTAAAAACATTAAAGACTTTGAACAACAATTATCTGATCAAGAAGGTTTTTTTCGGGTCCATCGTAGTTATTTAATCAATACTGCTTTTATCACCAGTATTTCATCGGATCATCATACAGTTGTATTGCAACAACATGATTCAATCTCTATAGCGCGTGATCGAAAAAATGATTTCTTTCAATTTTTAAAAGGGCGGATTGGTTAAATGCCCCAAAAGCCTTTCTTAAATCCTATAAAAACCCCCTCCTCGGTTATTTGAACTGGGTAGGTCTTTAAATAGTAACCCTCTCCGCTCGTGTTACGACCATTTTGTAAAGCAAATCGATAGCGATGCAATGGACAAACCACATTGCCCAAGGGGTCAATAAAACCATCGGCCATGATGCCACTGGCGTGCGGACATTTATGGGCGAAGGCAAAAATCTCTTGATTGTTTTGCGCTAAAGTGATTTTTTTGCCATCTGCTTCTACGATGCACATATGGTTGTCTTGCCAAACAAGTTCGCTCGCGTAATCGGCAATTTTAATCCAACTGTATGCTGCTGCTTCCAATTAATAAAGCATGGTTTTGTAGGGATAACGAATGCTGTACATTTCGCGTACTTTCTCTAAAATAATATCTCTAAGCGCGTCTAAATTTTGTTTTTCAGTGGCGGATACAAATACGCAATTACCATTGGTAGCCAAGTCCCACTTGTCTTTCAAGTCTCTGAGTATCTCTTCCTTCACACTGTCTTCTAACCACTCGTCAAAATTTTTCTGCACATACAAATCCATTTTATTAAAAATGGTTAGCATGGGTTTTTCAAATGCTTTCAGTTCTTGCAGTGTTTTATTCACTACACCAATTTGTTCCTCGTATTGAGGATGAGACACATCTACTACGTGCAATAAAATATCTGCTTCTCTCACTTCATCCAGTGTGCTTTTAAAGCTCTCTACTAAGTGGTGAGGTAATTTCCGAATGAATCCTACCGTATCACTTAATAAGAAGGGCGTATTTTCAAAAACAACTTTACGTGTAGTAGTATCTAATGTTGCAAACAATTTGTTTTCTGCAAATACTTCGCTTTTACTAAGAACGGTCATTAATGTACTCTTACCCACATTGGTGTAACCAACAAGCGCAACTCGTATAAATTCGCCTCGTTCTTTACGTTGTGTAAATGATTGCTTGTCTATTTCACTCAAACGCTTGCGCAGTAAAGCAATTTTATCTTTTACAATACGACGGTCTGTTTCAATTTCAGTTTCACCTGGTCCTCTGGTACCAATACCACCTCCCTGACGTTCTAAGTGTTTCCACATCCCTTTTAATCGTGGCAACAAGTATTGATATTGTGCCAATTCTACTTGCACTTTTGCTTGGGCGGTTCTTGCTCTTCGGGCAAAAATGTCTAGAATAAGATCGCTTCGGTCAATGGTTTTTACATTCAGCTCTTTCTCAATATTTGAAATCTGTGAGCCAGTTAACTCATCGTCAAAAATTACGAGGGTTATATTTTTACCATGCACGTATTGTTTGATTTCTTCCAACTTGCCTTTACCAACAAAGGTTCTGCTGTCGGGATGCGCCAATTTTTGCGTAAACCGTTTCACTGCAGTAGCACCTGCAGTTTCTGATAAAAAAGCCAATTCGTCTAGGTATTCTTCTGCCTGCTCATTGGTCTGGTCCTTCAGGATTACACCAACCAGTACCGCTTTTTCCTCAATGGAAATGAGTTGTTTTTTCTCTATCAATTCTATGAATTAAAGTCCACTTATGGAGATACCCAAAGTGAATCTGTTCATGGATGGCCCTGCGCCTTCTTTTAGTACAGATGTAATTTGGTAACTTCCTTGTAAACCTATGATGCCGTAACCTACTCTACCAGTTAAAGCAATGGGGGTTGAATTAAAAAATCGTTTTGTAACTTCTTTTTGAACATAGCTGTTGCCAAATACGGTTTGACCGTTTTTGTCAACCAAGTTCTTGCCCTTGGTATGGGTTCTTAACAGGGTACCAATTTTTGCACCGATTGCAAATTTCCAAGACTTTGAAGGATTCTCAGGATTGGTATAGTACCTTAATTCTATAGGAATCTCTAAGAAAATATTGGTGACTTTAAATTTGTCAAAATGATTCAAACTGTCTGCAATAGTGAATGGTAAACGAGCAGTATTAGACTTCACATTAACATTCACATTGTCAAAAAAGATATTGCTAGATCCAATACCTGCTCCATAAGCTAGGCTCAATCTTTTATTATTTTTTAAAGGCTTATCGAACATCACATAAAAATTGAAATGTCTGCTAAAGCCATTACCCGTTCTAACACTATCAGGTCTGCCTGTCCAGGTATCAGCCCCGTACTGTATCATAAAATGATCTTTGGCACGACCACTAAGGTCAATTTTACTCCAATCTTTTTTCTTGGTTTCTGTTGTTTGAGCCGCGGCACCCAGACCAACCAGCACCGTAATCAGTAAGAATATCTTTTTCATTTTGGTTGATTGCAAGATTATTCCCCTTGCAAGGGAGCAAAAATAGTCAAAATGAATCCATCTGTTTGGTTAAAAATTAGTCAATAAGGCTATTTTATACCCTGATTTTTACAAAATTCGCCGTAGAACGGCATATAAATTTTATATTTATGCCTTGTAGCCAGCTAAAACGCACTTGATGAACACGGATTTTTTAAAGGGTAAAAGGATTTTAATTGCCGAAGATGATTTTGTGAATCAGAAATTGATCACACATTCATTGAATGTTACGGGCGCCACTTTTGATATTGCCGGTAATGGATTGGAAGCCATTGACATGCTTAAACAGCAGCCCTACGATCTTATTTTGATGGACATCAATATGCCCGAGATGGATGGATTTGAAGCCACTCAAATCATCAGGGCCGAAATCAACAAAACCATCCCTATTATAGCGATGACCGGATGGAGCAGCAGAGCCGAAGGCGATAAATTCACGCGAATGGGCATGAATGCCTGTTTGGCCAAGCCTTTTGGGTTGGAAGCCCTTTACAAAACGCTCGATGAAATATTCAACGCACCGCCACCCACCAAGCCGAGTACAGCCAATTTTGGTGTAAAAGCCCCTGAAGCAGTGAGTACGGTAGCCGTTGATTTAGAGATGTTGAACGAACTTGCGGAAGGAGACAATGAATACAAGACCACTATTATCAATATGTTTTTAGAAAGTATGCCCGAGAGCATACAAAAAATGGAAGAGGAATTGGCTGCGCAGAATTGGGATAACTTTTATAAAGCTGCCCATTATGCAAAGTCCTCATTATCAGTGGTACGCGTACCTGATATGCACACATTGGCAAATACAATGGAAGTAAATGCCAAAAAGCAGGAAAAACTTGAAACAATTGAGCCTTCTCTGATGCTGTTCAAAAAATATTTTGAATTGGCCAAAGACGTATTGCACGAGGAAATCAAAAAGCTCGGCTCCTGATCATTACATTAACTCAATTTTATTTTGAATTTTAGAGAACTTGGATTAGAGGAAAGATTGTTAGAAGGGATTGATGCCATGGGTTATGAAACGGCTACCCCGGTTCAGGCTCAGGTAATACAACCCATATTAGCAGGAAGGGATATCATCGCTTCAGCCCAAACAGGCACAGGTAAAACAGCGGCTTTCTTGTTGCCGATAGTGCATAAGATGCTTACACAGCAACATTCTTCGCACCATATCAATGCATTAATTATTGTACCTACCCGAGAGTTGGCCATACAAATAGCCGAAACCATGGAAGGACTGGGTTATTTTACTGATATCAGTTGTATTGCAGTGTACGGTGGTGGTGATGGCAATTCATTTACTGCTGAGAAAAAAGCCTTGAGCAGTGGTGTAGATATGGTGGTATGCACACCAGGCAGAATGATTGCGCATTTGAATATGGGTTATGTAAAAATGCAGGAAGTAAAATATTTGGTTTTAGATGAGGCTGATAGAATGTTAGACATGGGCTTTAACGATGATATCATGAAGATCATTTCATTTTTACCCAAGCAACGCCAAAACTTGTTGTTCTCTGCTACCATGCCTGCAAAAATGCGTGACCTAGCCAGAAAATTATTACAAAATCCTGCTGAAATAAATATTGCGGTATCAAAACCACCGGAGCAAATTTTGCAGCAAGCATTTGTGGTTTATGAACCACAAAAAATTCCACTGATTAAATATGTGCTCAATAACAGTGATTATACACGCGTGATTATTTTTTGCTCAAAAAAACAAAATGTAAAACAGCTTGCAGGTGAATTAAAACGCGCCAAATTTTCTGTAGAAGAAATTCATTCTGATTTATTGCAAGATAAGCGTGAACAAGTCATGCAAGATTTCAGAAATCGAAAATTAAAAATCTTAGTTGCAACAGATATTTTAAGCAGGGGCATAGACATTGAAGAAATTGAATTAGTCATTAATTATGATGTGCCAAATGATGGGGAGGATTATATCCACCGCATTGGCAGAACAGCTCGAGCAGCCACATCAGGAACAGCCATTACATTTATAAGTGAAGCAGAACAACGAAAGTTTGCGCAAATAGAAAATTTATTAGGCAAAGCTGTTGAAAAAGTTAGCGTGCCTGAACAATTTGGAGCTGCACCTGAATATGCCCCAAAGCAACAACGGCCAATGGGTAATAGAAGACCGCATCAAAGCGGCAATAGACCTTCATCGCGCCCCCATAAGCCTAGGCCAAACAATGCAAGGCCAAATAATCCAGGCCCGAATAATCAAACAAACGCCTAACGTACAAATTGTAAACAAACTGGTCGACCAACAGCCATTCGATGCCCAGTATCAGTTAGTAAACCCGTTGTAGCGTTGCGTTTAAAAACAACAACCTCATTACTGTTTTGATTGGCTGCTAATAAAAAATTGCCTGTTGGGTCAATGGTAAAATTGCGCGGAGCTAAGCCAAGTGTTGGCTGTGATCCAACCCATTTAATCAACCCATTTGATGCAACTTTATAAATGGCCAAGTCGTTGTAATCGGCTCTGTTAGACGCATATAAAAATTGTCCGTCTGGTGATAGATGAATGTCTGCAGCCCCTGATTTTTTATCGGATGCTTTATCAAACATCGGCACATGCTGAAGTTTTTGGAGCTTTCCATTGTTAAAAGACAATACTGTAACCGAACCAGTTAATTCTTGCACAGCATATACAATTGGTTTGGTGGGATGAAAACTGATATGTCTTGGTCCGTCACCCGGATTGCACTGAAATACAGCAATTGGTTTTTCTGAAATTGGCTTTGTTTGATGGTTCAGATTCACGGCATAAACCGATATTAAATCGGTACCTAAATCTTGTACCAATAGAAATTTTTCATTGGGCGATAATACTGCAGAATGCACATGGGCTTTTTCTTGCCTTGCTTTATTAATACTGCTGCCTGTATGTTGAATAGTCTGTATGGTGTTGCTTAAACTGCCATCCGCATTAATGGCGATGGCACTTAAATTTCCACCAGAGTAATTGGAAACAAACACAAACCGATTTTTTCGATCGGTACTGATATGACAAGGATGGTCACCAGCTGATAATACCGAATTCAACAAGGTAAACTGACCCGTGTTTTTATTAAAGGCATAAGCTGAAACGGCGCCTTTACCATTCCCTAATTCATTTACACTATACACAAATTGTTGGTTAGTAGACAATATTAAAAAAGAAGGCTCTTCTGCTTTTTGACGACTGATTTCTGATCCAGAACCATCTGCATTGAATTGATAATAATACATGCCTTCACTATTGCCCGCGTTGGTATAAGTGCCGATTAACAATGTTAATTTGGGCGATTTTTCTTGGGCCATTAATAAAGTAGACAACATGGCATTGATCAAAAGGACAAAGATGAACTGTTTCATTTGGCTTATTATAGGTATAAATATAAAGGCTTCAGCCTAGCATTCTGCCATTCCATTTTCGATAATTCAGGATTAATTGTCTAAACATTAGGCTTAAATCATTATTTTTGCTGCCCTAAAAGAACATGTTTTGTTCTTCGGGCCTATAGCTCAGTTGGTTAGAGCACCTGACTCATAATCAGGGGGTCCCAGGATCATGCCCTGGTGGGCCCACTTAACAATCAAGCAGTTATGAACGAAAGTTGATAGCTGCTTTTTTATTTCGAAGTAATTTCGAAGTAATAAATTTCAAACTGCTGTTTTCTTCTTTATATGGATCAAGATGTAAGTACCCTAAATATCAAACAGTTTTAATTAGAGAATAATCATTTTTATATTTATTTCATGCGAACTTTATTATTCATATTACTTGCTATTTTGGCTAAAAACATCTTTTGTCAAGACTTAAATAGTGTTATCATTACTAATGTTTATCCTGACTTTTTTTTAAATAAGGGCCAAAAGCAAGATTCAGACATAATATATGCCTATGCATATAAAAACATGCACCTATTTCAAATGATTCAAAAAAGTTCAAATATTTCTATAACATCAAATGGGAAAATAGAAAAAGATACAACTTATATTATCAACTATATGAATTTTAAAGATAGTTCAAAAGGCATCATCTTTTTTTCTGATCCCAATAATGATTCCTTTAAAATTCTAAAAGTGAATGCATTTAAATCTGAATTTACTGCTATTGATAATGTATTAAACATGCAAACCAAGTCTATTCTTGATACATTACCTCATACAAAAGTTGATTCTTCGTATTATGATAATGCTTCACTAAAATCGGAGGTCTTTGATGTTAATGAAGATAGATCAGATTTGAAGTGGGTAGTAAAGTGGATTTTTGAATACAGTGATAAAGATATTTCTTCCGATTTCATTATAATAAGTGACTTAGATGATAAATTAAAACATAAACTCCAAAAGTTTACATTTATAGCACCCCAAAAATGGATACCTGAACAAAATATCTGGGCTGATATTGGAACATTTTCTATTAGCATTAAGAAGAATGAAAAAATTGATCGAGTTAATACCTTAAAAATTTTTACACATTTTGAACAGAAACTTAAATCATTATCACTTAATCTTTAAATTACAGCCTTCTTCTTATTTTAAACACTCCTCTATTTTGAAAGACCGCATTGTCTGATTCCATATAAAACGTAATGGTAGAAGAACTATTGACACTTATTTGCGAGGTTCGGTTAATATAAAATGTT
>JAIXYL010000136.1 GCA_027490265.1 Sediminibacterium sp. | reverse complement strand
TACACAGCCATTTTTTAAAATAAGCTATGGCGCTTTTGTTTTGTTAGGGATATATCATTTATTGATTAATCATCAAATAGCCCAATGAAAGCATTGTCGATTCGGCCGTTTATCGGCGCCAAAAATTTTGAACTGAGTCGTGCCTTCTACAAAGACCTTGGCTTTGAAGAGCATATAATCAATTCCACCTTAAGTGTTTTTCAGTACGCTAATATGTCGTTTTATTTACAAAATGCATACGTAAAAGACTGGATAGACAATACAATGATATTCCTTGAAGTAGACGATGTGCAGTCTTTTTGGGAAGATTTATTGGCCATGAAACTGACCGAAAAATATCCAATGGTTCGATTAGTGCCGCCCAAACATTTAGATTGGGGCACCGAATGTTTTGTGCACGATCCTTCAGGCGTTTTGTGGCATTTCGGATCGTTTATATTGAAATAAGCGCATCTTCGTTAACCAAGCTGTAATCCTTGATTTCATTATACAAAGTACCACGCTCAACTGGTTGACGTTTCACTTGTTTAATCAATTGTACCAGGTCTGCAGTGCTCATGGTAGGTGTTTGTTCTTCACTACCAGCCATTGCATAAATTTTGGTTGTATCATCAATGGTGCCATCAATATCGTTCACCCCAAATGACAAAGTTAGCTGGGCATTCTTCCTACCAAGCATGGGCCAATAGGCTTTCAAATGTGGGAAATTGTCTAAATACAATCGAGACACTGCATACATTTTCATGTCTTCTACAATGGTGCTTTCTGGCACATGGCGCATATCATTGTCTTTGTTGCGGAACTTAAGTGGAATAAAAGTATTAAACCCACCTGTTTCATCTTGTAAACTGCGCAAGCGATCCATATGATGAATGCGATGCCAATAAGATTCAATATGCCCATAGAGTAGGGTAGCATTGCTGTGCATGCCTAATTCATGAGCGGCTTTGTGAATAGCCAACCATCCATCAGCATCTACTTTATCCTCACATATCTGTTTGCGAATATCAGGATGAAAAATTTCAGCCCCACCTCCTGGTAAAGAATCTAAACCAGCTTCATGAGCTAGGCGCATCCCTTCTTCCACAGATACTTTGGCCTTTCTAAACATATAATCTAACTCAACGGGTGTGAATGCTTTGATATGTAAATCTGGTCGATGGGCTTTAATAGTGCGCAATAATTCTAAAAAGAAATCCATATTCATCTTTGGATGAACCCCACCAACAATATGGACTTCAGTAACTGGTTTGCCATCGTAACTTTTAACGATATGCATCATCTGCTCAATGCTCAATTCCCAACCTTCTTCACGATGTGCATATAACTTTGAATATGAACAAAAAGCGCATGAAAAAACACAAACATTGGTAGGCTCTATATGGAAATTCCGATTAAAATAGGTTTTATGGCCATGTTTTTGCTCTCTGACCCAGTTTGCCAAACCGCCTACAAAAGGCAAACTTGCTTTTTCAAATAAAGCAACGCCTTCATCAAAACTGATGCGCTCTTTGTTTAAAATTTTATTTCCAATGGATTGTAACTGTTGGTCTTTTTCAGCGTCTACCAATACTTTAACGGCTTCTGTGTTCATGACTCCCAAATTTTGTGCAAAATTACACCATTAAAACATCAGAATGCCTGCAATTGTTGCAGACAAATAAGAGGCTAATGTTCCGCAAAGCAACGCTCTTAATCCCAACTTAGCCAAATCGGCTCTTCGGGTAGGGGCAAGTTCCCCAATGCCCCCGATTTGCATCCCAACACTGCTGAAATTGGCAAAGCCACAAATGGCAATACTCACAATCAACAACCCTTTTTCAGAAACAATTGGAATGGTTTTGGTGGTTAAATTATTGAAGGCAACAAATTCATTAATGGTAAGCTTTTGACCCAGTAAAGAAGCTGCATTGGCAATATCTACTTGAGGTACACCCATGGCCCAAGTCATTGGATAGAAAATCTTACTGAAAATAACATCCAAAGTTACACCAGGGATGATTAGTCCAATACAATAATTGATTAACGCAATTAAAGCGATGAACCCAATTAACATGGCAATAACATTGAGGGCAATTTTCATACCGTCACTGGCCCCATGAGAAATGGCATCAATAATATTGCTGTAAGGGCTTTTTACTTCCAGCTTTACTTTCCCCATAGTTTGGGATTCCTCTGTTTCAGGGTAAACTATTTTAGAAATAACTAAGGCCCCAGGTGCAGCCATTAAACTAGCGGTAAGTAAATATTCTGCCTTGGCACCCATATTGGCATACACAATTAAAATTCCGCCCGCAATACAAGCCAAACTGCCGCTCATACTGGCAAGCAATTCACTTTTAGTCATTGTACTTAGATAGGGGCGAATCATGACTTGGGCTTCAACCTGACCCACAAAAGCCGAAGCAACATTACTGAGTGCTTCGGCTCCGCTAACGCGCATGATAAAATTCATGGCTTTGGCAATCACAGATACAATGAACTGCATTACCCCAAAATGATATAAAATGGCTACCAATACACAAACCAAAATAATGGTAGCGGTTACACTAAATGCAAATACGAATCCTCCTTGACTGAAATTCTTAACCCCATCCGGAGCATTTACCATGATACCACTGTAAACAAATGCTACACCTTCTCTGGCAAAACGTTCAATTTTTTCCATGCCGTGACCCAGCAACTGAAAAAAACGTGTTACAGGTGGTACTTTTAGCACCATTACTGCAATAAAAACTTGCAACAAAATACCGCTAAAAACCAGTCTATAATTAATTCTCCGCTTATTGTTCGAAAACAAAAATGCAATCCCCAGTATCAAAATAATCCCAATGAATCCTTGAAACCTTTCCATATACAGTGCGTTAGTAATAGATTAGGTTTGAAAGATACGGATTACTACATATGAGCTTGAATTTTTTTGTCTAAAACAGACTTTGGAACAGCACCTATTTGTTTGTCTACGATTTGTCCGCCTTTGATAAATAAGATGGCAGGAATAGAGGTAATACCATAATTCACACTCAAATTAGGGTTATGATCTACATTAACTTTACCTACATTAATCTTACCGTCGTATTCTTTAGACAATTCTTCAATGACTGGTCCAATTGCTCTACAAGGGCCACACCATTCAGCCCAAAAGTCTACTACTGTTAATTTATCGCTGTCCAATACAGTAGATTGGAAATTCGCGTCTGTTAATTCTAATGCCATAATGATTATTTTATCTTTTGATTTAATCAAATTTACTACCAAAGCCATGGAACTGCTTATTTGACTTTTCCACCGATGTGACTAATGACTTATGGGCAGATTTAACTGCCATATCGCTGATTGTATTATGATTATACAAAATATGACTTTGCTTAAACAAGTTCATGGGCTATTTGCTGGCAATAATCAATACGCCATTACCAGTAGTTTTTGGTGTAACATAATCAATGAGCATGCACAACAAAATGATCGGGTAACATAAAATGAAAATGCATGTTAATACAATACGAAATAGCAAATGACTTTTGTTAAAGAACATGAGATAGATATTCATTAGTTCATTGCTGATAATCCCAAAATACCCATTAGTATATTTGCATTCATTAATGGTGAATCCAATGGCAGTTAACATTTGCAACAATTGCGCAGATGTATAAATTCTTTGCCTTTGTTGAACTGTTTCATAATTGGAATAACGATTGGACAGTTGGGTAAAAAAAGGCAGAATGGATTTATTGTTAATAGGCACATATAAAAACAATTGACCGCCTTGTTGTAATTGACGATAGAAGTGTTGGCATACCAATAAATCATTTTGTGCATATTGTAACACACCAAAACAAAAAATGACCTGATACACACAATCATTTTGGAATGCTTCAATGGACTGATGAATAAATTTGACATTAGTCAATTGAAATTTTTTGGTGTACGCATCAAAAAATCGTTGATGAGACAGCAGCTTATCTAATCCTGTAAATTCACAATTGGGATATTTGTGTGCTAATGGAAATAAGTACTGACCTTCTCCAACACCAGCATCAAGTAAACTAATATTTGCATGGCGAAGATCTAAATATTTGCGAATGGCAGACTTGATGTACCATTTCCTTAACAGAATACAATTGTTAGCTATATACAGTAAATGAATCAATCCAGGATGTTTATACAACCAAGAAGGATATTGATGAGAATAAATTGTATTGCTTTGTTTTTGCATTGATTAAGAACCCAATATTCTGAAAATATTATTTCTTGATAGGATACCATTTGAAATAAGTAGCAGATCTCCACATCCATTCTAGTGGTCCATATTGATATCGCTTAAGCCACCAACTACTCCACATAACTTGCAAAGAAAAGAACACCAATGCAATCACCCAATTGATCCAAGGTGCCGTTTTTCCAGTTAATCCTAATCCTACACCATAAAATAACAATAAGCCGGCTAAAGTTTGCATCAGATAACTGGTTAGTGCCATTTTACCAATTGCAGCAAACCATCTACTTAATTTCTCCCAACTGTTTTTGTTCAGCAACAAACTAAATCCAGTAATATAAACCATTACCAAAGCTGCATTAAATGCATCATAGATAGTGCCGAAAACAAGACCAACTGCTCGATTTTCTTGCCAACCTAATTTTAAAAGTTCATTACTTAAAATAATCCCAATACCAATCAATAATAAACCAAGAGCCCCCCAAAAACTTCGTTTCAATATTTTCAGTAAGTAGGGTTTAGTGAATGAAATATCTTTAAACCAATTTAATCGACCAGCGTACATGCCTAATAAGAAAAAACCAAACGTGATGTAAATTCTTCCACTATCAAATTGGAATTGAAATTTGGTGCCCAAATTTTTTAAATTATCAACCCAAATATTTACCCAACTATTGCCTTGAACCATCGCTAAAAAAGCTTTTGATTCTGCGTCGAAATTATTTGGTGGTGGGGGAGCTCCTTTAACTGCAGGAACAATTGGTTGAATTAAATGAATAAGCTCTATTATTTTGTGTGGAACATTAAACGCGAATAAAATTCCTACAATCAACACCCATTGATTGGTCCATTTTCTAGCTAATATTAAAATAAACCCCAAAGGAGCATAGATAGACAAAATATCTCCCCGCCAAAACGCATGATGCATCAAACCAATGATCCCCATCAATGCAATTCTCCACGCATATCTCCATACAAAATGAGTAGACTTTTGTTCCATTTTGTCCATTTGCAAATAGAAACTCAAGCCAAACAAAAAAGAGAAAAAGGCAAAGAATTTACCAGAAATGAGGACGTCGTTTAATATACTCACGATTTGATTTCCGATACCAGTATACTTCCCATATAATTCTCCTGGCAAGGGGCCTGCGTTGTACCAATAACACATATGTGCAAGTAAAATCCCCAACAATGCAATGCCTCTTAATGCATCAACGGTAACGATTCTTTTTGGTGTTAAGTCGGCTTGCATAGCGTTTAATTTATTGTTACCCAACCAAACCCACTTTAACGTCAATGTCAAGGTTATTCATAAGATAGTCGGCCATTTCTTCATTCATTTGAAAACCACGCTCAATGGTATACATGCTGATTCTCAAGTTTTCTTTTGGCTCTACAATATTAATGCGTAAAGTGCTTTTTCCTGGATACGTTTTTAGATTTTGCTCAATAAAGCCAACCATATTGGGTGTTACAGCAGATGGATGCATATTGATTTCGACAGATCTGGTCAGTTGTTGCTTGACTGTTTCTAGCAAAGACATGCTACTGATTTTAAACTCAAACAAGTTGGGTTGATTGTAGCGGTTTCTAAAAAAGCCATTCAACAAAATGTTCTGGCCTTTTTCTAAATAGTCTTTGTATTTAATATAGTCTTCACTCCACAACATGTACTCTGTTTTGCCACTGTAATCTTCAATAACAAAAGAGCCAAAGTTTTTCCCTGTTTTGGTCATTCGGTGCTGCACATCTGTGACCAATCCAGCAACGCGATACATTTTTCCTAAGCTTGACCCTTCAACCAAACCATCTTTCACTTCATTGAAGTCAGCAATATTTGTGATCTCGTAATGTTTCAATTCAAACTTAAAGTGATCCAGCGGATGTCCACTCATAAACATACCAGTCACTTCTTTTTCATAGTTCAACAACTCTGTTAAGGTCCAAGGTTCACAAGGGGCAATCTTGGGCTTTGGCACGTGCATGGCACTTGGCAAATCACCAAATAGGGTATTGGTGGTTCCTGAACTAAGGCTTTGTTGCACCTGACCATAATTCACAATTTTTTCTAAGCCATTGACCCTTTCTCCATCAACAGTATGAAAATATTGCGCTCGATGCAATTCTGGGAAACAATCAAAAGCACCCGAATACACTAAACTTTCTAGCGACTTTTTATTGACTGATTTTTGCAAAACGCGTTGCACAAAATCATAAATATCTACATAGGGGCCGTTTTTTTGACGCTCTGCAATAATGGCTTCAACGGCCATTTCACCAACGCCTTTTAATCCACCCAAACCAAATCTGATTTCTCCCTTCGCGTTTACGGCAAACCCTTTCAAAGATTCATTGATATCAGGCCCGAGTACATTAATGCCCATGCGCTTGCACTCTTCCATGAAGAAAGTGATCTTTTCAATATTACCTTGGTGATTTAATACTGCAGACATGTATTCTCCGGGATAATGCGCTTTTAAATAAGCCGTCTGATACGCAACAAATGCATAACAAGTAGAATGCGATTTATTAAAAGCATATTGTGCAAATGCTTCCCAGTCAGTCCAAATTTTTTCAAGCTTATCTGCAGGATGACCTTTGGCACTGGCACCTCCAATAAACTGTGCCTTCATTTTATCAAGCACCGACTTTTGCTTTTTACCCATGGCTTTTCGCAAAACATCCGCGTCTCCTTTAGAAAAGCCTGCCAAACTTTGACTCAGCAACATGACTTGCTCTTGGTATACCGTAATACCATAAGTATCACTGAGGTATTCCTTCATTTCTTCAATATCATAACTGATGGCTTCTCTACCATGTTTGCGTGCAATAAAGTTGGGGATATAGGCAATAGGCCCTGGTCTGTACAAGGCATTCATGGCAATCAGGTCATCAAATTTATCTGGCTTTAATTCGCGCAAATATTTTTGCATGCCCACACTTTCAAACTGAAATGTGCCATTGGTTTGACCACTTTGGTATAATTGAAATGTTTTGTCATCGTCCAATGGAATGGTATCTAAATCAATGGTTACCCCATGATTCAACTTAATGAGTTCTAAAGCTGTCTTTAAGATTGAAAGGGTCTTTAATCCCAAAAAGTCCATCTTAATTACACCTGCATCTTCAATAATACTGCCTTCAATTTGTGTAACCCAAAGGTCTGAATCCTTTGCTGTTGCAACTGGTATTAAATCGGTTAAATCCCTAGGCGCTATGATGATGCCTGCAGCGTGTATACCTGTATTTCTAACCGACCCCTCTAATCTTTCTGCTTCTCTTAATACTTGTGCACGAATATCAGATCCTTTATAAATGTCTCTGAGTTTTTTAACATTGTCAATATCCTCTTGTTGGTACCCTTCTTTTTCTTCCAATGATTTCGGGCCTTCCTTAATGGTTAACGGCGCTTTTAAGACTCTGCCTAATTCAGTACCCGGTTTATCGGGTACTAGCTTGGCCAACATATTGCTTTCAGCCAAAGGCAAATCTAGTACACGGGCCACATCTTTGATACTCATTTTAGCAGCCATGGTACCATAAGTCACAATTTGTGCCACTTGACTTTTGCCATATTTCTGTACAACATAATCAATGACTTTTTGACGACCTTCGTCATCAAAATCCGTATCAATATCGGGCATGCTCTTACGATCCGGATTTAAAAAACGTTCAAAAAGCAAATTGTATTTAATGGGATCAATATTGGTAATGCCAATACAATATGCAACCACCGAACCAGCCGCAGAACCACGGCCTGGGCCAATGAATACCCCCATATCTCTACCAGCTTTAATAAAATCACTCACAATTAAAAAGTACCCGGCAAAGCCCATAGTTTTAATCGTGAACAATTCAAAGTCTATGCGTTCCTGTACTTCTGCATTGATGTCGTGATAACGTTCCTTTGCCCCCTCATAGGTTAAGTGCTTGAGCAATTCCCACTGATTTAAATTGGCATCGGCATGAATTTGAAATGCTTTCGGAATTGGAAAAGCGGGGAGGAGAATGTCTTTTTTTAAATTCAATACTTCCACTTTATCAACAATCCGATTGGTATTGTCTAAAGACTCCGGAATATCATGAAACAACTTCGCCATTTCATCTGGCGTTTTAAAATAAAACTGGTCGTTGGGAAATTTAAACCGTCTATTTTTTATTTGTACTTCATCATTCACAAAATCATCAAAACCAGGTGTGCTTTGCTTTTCGCCTGTATTAATACACAATAAAATATCATGCGCATTGGCATCATCTTGGTCTACATAATGGCTGTCATTGGTTGCTATAACAGGCACATTGTATTTCTTCGAAAATTTTAAAAGTGTTTGATTAATTAATTCTTGCTCTTTGATATTGTGTCGCTGAATTTCAATATAGTAATCATCTCCAAACAAATCTAACCACCACTTAAATTCTTGTTCCGCTTTTTCTTCACTTTGGTGCAAGATGGTTTGTGGCACATACGCACCAATGCAACAGGTAGTTGCAATCAACCCCTCGTGATATTGTTCAATTAAGGCTTTATCAATCCGAGGATATTTACTATACATGCCCTCTATATAACCCAATGAAGTTAATTTCACCAAGTTTTGATACCCAATGGCATTCTTTGCCAATAACACTTGATGGTAGCGATTGTCTTTAACTTCTTTGGTAAAGTTTTTTATATGTCGATCTTTTACAACATAAAACTCACAGCCCACAATTGGCTTGACTACTGGCTCTAGAATGTCTTTTCCATTGGCATCTTTACCAACTATTTTGGTGTTTTTCCAAGCCTGACTTACAAAATCAAATGCACCAAACATATTGCCATGATCAGTAATGGCTAATGCAGGCATTTGATGTGCCGCTGCTTTTTTATACAACTCATCAATTGGCGCGGCTCCATCTAATAAAGAATATTGTGTGTGAACATGTAAGTGAGAAAATTGGCACATAGAACGAAAATAGACTGTAAAGTTCGGGCTTTGTAAAGCCATTGCAAAGGAGCAATTTTCCACATTAGGATAAACCCATTAAATTGCAGCCCATATGAGTGCTAAATCATATATTGTTTGTTGTTATTTGTTACTGGTATTCAGTAGTTGTAAAACCGTGCGAAACCTGGTCAACAAAGACCAATCTGCAAAAAAACCAACCCCAAAAGTTTATGCCAATGAAAAAAGAGAATTTATCAATGGGATAGAAGTAACATTGGGCACGGTTACTACCACCAAACATAAAACCACTAGTACCGCTACCACCGCAAACAAAAAAGCCAATACGGCCGGAGGCAACCCGCCAACCAAAGCTGAATTAGAAAAAGCCAATTGGTTGCAAATAAAATATGCAATTGTGATGGATACACCTGCAGAAGCGCTCACCAATATTCCGCTCTTAGAACAAATGGACAAATGGTGGGGTACCCGTTATTGCATTGGAGGCAGTACCATGAATTGTATCGACTGTTCTGCATTTACACAAGTCATTATGCGGGAAGTTTACAATTTACAATTGCCTAGAACAGCGCAAGAACAATTTAACTTAATGCAACCAATTGCTATTGATGAATTAGAAGAAGGCGATTTGGTCTTTTTTAATACGGGGGGAAGGGGCATTTCTCATGTTGGGATCTACCTACAAAACAACAAATTTCTCCATGCATCAACCTCACAAGGTGTAACAGTGACGGATTTGAGTGACAAATATTGGAGCCCGAAATTTAGAGGTGGTGGAAGAATGCGCTAGCTTTTATTGAATCTTTGTTTAAGATTGTGATACATCTGCCCTGCATCAGGTGTTAGTTCTAGTTTAAAAATGGCCAATACAAAAATGCCAGAGAACAGCACACTGCGCAAAACGATGCCAAACCAATTATGGAAACTTTGTCCTAGCCAATAACTGAAACCAAAAGCAGCAACAGCTACTAATAATGTCAACAAGGTTTTTACGTCAAATGGCTGCATCTTAAACTTCTGTCTCAAAAATTCAAAGCGAATAAAATTATATAAACTGTACGCAAATAATTCTGCAAAAGCAGACCCAATGATGCCGTAGTGCATGATTAAATAATAGGTCAAAGGCAATCTAAATGCCAACAAAATCACCCCACTGATAAAATCGAAGCGCCAATAAGTGGAGGTATTGATGACCATGGCGTTCAAGCCAGTTCCAGCATCAATAATACGCACCATCCCTAGAATAAAAATAGTACCCAATCCTGCTTCGTATTCTTTTTGAATATGCAATACTTTCATGCCGTCAGCAACATTCAACCAAAGATTTCCAAAAATGAATAGGGCCATGATTAACAGATTAATACATGACCGCTTGTAAATTCGTTTGATTTCTTGCATGTCTTTGTCTTTCCATGCACGAGAGAGCACCCCAGCAGAAATCGCTTGTATACTGCGTTGTGGCACTTGAATTAAATTAGCCGCATATTGTGCAAGGCCAAAAACGCCCACCACTGCTAAGCCCTGAAATTTAGCAATGATAAAACTGTCAATGGTAGCCGCAATGGATGCAATCACAGTACCACTATAAATCAACACTTGCATGCCAACCATTTTCTTCCAGAATTTTTTTGTCACCCTACTAATGGTACTTGGAAAATGTAATTGATTGGTAGCATATAAGTAAGCCGCTAAAATCAAAAAGATCAGCAGGTATAAGAAGGCAAAACAATACACAAAGGATTCAAAAGATATCAACTTAAAATAATAGAGCGCAATCAATACACTGGTAAAAATTCTTAAAGCTGTTTCTTTTAAAAAATTAGAAAAGACCGTTTGTTGCAATGCCCAACAAAATCCTTCAAGAACAGAGAAAAACAACATCCCCAAGGCAAAGGGGAACATCCAATAATAATAGTCTACAATCAATTTAGATTTCTCTACAAATTGAGATTCAAAAAATGGCCTGAAATACCAGCCCGCACTCATTACTAGCACAAATCCAATGCCGGCAGCTATCATCCCCCAAGTCATTAGATCTATTTTATGTTTCTCTAAATTGTCTTTATAATAAGGATAAAATTTGTAGATAACGGGTATTACTCCCAAAGCACCAAAAGCATACATGTTTTGAGCAAAGTCAAAAAAGATACGGGTTAACGCAAATTGTTCTAATGTAAACGAACCATCTTTTGTATAGATATACATATTGATGGCTCCAATAAAAAAGCCAATATACACCAGTACACTAGAAATAATTGTTTGCTTCCGAATCGTTCCCATGCTGCCTAATTCATTTTAATCTGTCCTTCTTTTCTGCCATTAATGGTCAAATAAAAATAGTCCGACAATGTTTCAAGTTGCAAGTTGGCAGCTTGCATGCTGTTCAAATAAATGGTTTGCCATTGATTAACAGCAGGTTTTAAAACAATGGTACCATTCCCAGTTTGAATAGGCAAAGGCATATAAAAATTGGCTACAGCATTTGAATATCGATAACGCAATTTTTTACCATCGGCGGACAATTGATAATCAAATGAAGGTACTTGTGTTGTTGTTAAGTATTGTTTAAAAATACCATTCACTGAAAATCCTGCAAATTGCGAAAACACTTTTTCAATCATCGGTGTGGTTACAATTTGATGATAAAATGTTTGATTCAGGTATCGCAGTAATTTCCTGAATTGTTCATCGTTATTCATACTCATGCGGATGCTCTGAATCATAGCAGATGCTTTGGGATACATGTCTCCACTGCCTTCCTTGTGTACGTTGTAAATTCCCAAGATGGGCTTGTCGTTGCGAATATTTTTTCTTGCACCTTTATTGTAAGCATTGCCGGCCTCTTTTCCACTTAGCCATTGGGTAAATAAGGTTTCAGAAAAATTGGTAAAGCCCTCATGAATCCACATATCGGCAATATCGTTTGAAGTGATATTATTGCCAAACCATTCATGTCCACTTTCATGCACAATGATAAAATCCCATTTTAATCCCCAACCAGTGCCTGATAAATCACGACCCAAATAGCCATTTTGAAATTTATTGCCATACGCTACATTGCTTTGATGCTCCATGCCTAAATAAGGCACTTCCACTATTTTAAACCCGTCTTTGTAGAATGGATATTTACCAAACCAGTGTTCAAAACAAGCCAACATGGGCTTAACCTGTGTAAATTGTTTTTCAGCCAATGCTTGGTGTTGTGCAAGCACATAATAGTCTAAACTTAATAGTCCAGCTTCACCCATATAGCTGTCTTTTAAGTGTCGATACTTCCCAATATTCATGCTGACACTGTAATTATTAATCGGCGATTTGACCGACCAAACCCATGTTTTGGTTCTATCATTGTGTTGGATGGAATCAATCAACCTGCCATTCGATACATTCATTAACGTATCGGGCACCCTCACTGCAATGGTCACGCCCTGATCAGGTTCATCGTATTGATGGTCTTTGCAAGGCCACCACACACTGGCACCCAAACCTTGGCAAGAAGTGGCTACAAAAGGATTGCCTAAATCATCTTTTTCCCAACTAATGCCGCCATCCCATGGCGCTCTTTTGGCAGGCTGTGGTACGCCATGATAATACACCAGCACCGATCCCTCCGTAAGCTTTTTCAAATTAATTGGCATAGCTACCATGGCTACATGACCATTGCGGGTAAAAGTCAAAGCCTGTTTGGTTTTGCCAATATAGAACACACTATCTATTACCAAGGGCTGTTGCAAATCAATTTGCATTTGCTTACCTGGCGCAAGAATTTTAAATCGAATGGTCACTGAACCTTGGATGGTTTTTTCAACCAAATTGGGCTGTACCTGAATATCATAGTGCAACAAATCCCACCAAGCACGCTCAGGGGTAATGGAGCCTCGTAGGGTATCCGCCTTGGTAAATAAGGGCTTATTGCTTTTTTGCGCCATCATGCCAATTGGCAATAACAGCATTAGACAAAGTTTTAGCAAAGGTTGTTGATTCATTTGCTAAATGTAGGATATTCAGCAAAGAATTGTTATTGCTTCACCAATTTGTCTTTGAACACTTTCTCGAATTTCTCCAATTTAGGTGCAATAACAAACCTGCAATAACCCTGATTTTTATTATTGTTATAATAATTTTGGTGGTAATTCTCAGCAGGATAAAAGTTTTTAAAAGGCTCAATAATGGTGACAATAGGGTTGGCCCATGCACCACTTTTATCTAAAGCTGCCTTGTATTGTTCTGCTTTTTGCTTTTGCTCAGCATTATGGTAATAAATGGCAGATCGGTATTGTGGCCCAATATCATTCCCTTGTTGATCCATTGTGGTTGGATCATGGGTTTTCCAAAACACTTCTAGTAGCTCGTCGTAAGAAATCACTTTAGGGTCAAAAACAATCCTGGCCAATTCTATATGACCGGTGTTTTTATCACAAACCTGCTCATAGGTTGGGTTCTCAACAAATCCACCCCCATAGCCACTGATGACTTCTTTAACGCCTTTTAAACGCTGAAAAAAAGCTTCTGTACACCAGAAACAGCCTTCGCCAAATGTAGCGGTATCGGTAATTATATTCATTAGATTGGGTTTAGTTTGATTAACAACAGCTGCTTTTTTAGGGTCTTCGGCAGCCACGTAAGAGACCAACCAAAAAGTCAGGGTAAGGGCAAATAAGCTATTCTTTTTCATAGTCTTTTTTTCAATCTACGGAATACTACTACAAACAGTTTGGTATTTTTGTTGAATTAACATGCCCTTACATACGAAACCCTACCATTTATACGCTTTATGGTTAGAAATTGATATTTTAAGATAAATTTGTGATACCGTAACCCACTATGAGTTTTCAGTCCCAATTTTGGAAGTACATGTCTCTGCGTCTAGAGTCGCTGCTGCTGGCTATGCCACTGTTGCTATTCTTTTCGCTATACCACTTCTACGACGCACTCAGCATAGACCCGTACTTTGGGGTTTCGGTACCATTTATTTTAAGCACCAATATTTTGATTTTCCATATCCCGCTTTTTTTAATCCCGTATTTGATGCATCGTTTTATGCGCGATCAAGACAAGGGACATGTATTGGTCAATTTTTTACACGTTGCATTGTCTGTTTTTTTATTAGTGGCGCTGATGTTCACTTATCAAGTCATACAACCATCTTCACCAGATCATGGTACGCCTATTTTTGACTTACCAGAAAACAAATTATGGATGGAAGCCACCATGGCAACCTATGTAATACTTGTTGCACAAGTATTCTTACAAATAGGTTTTATCTTTTATTCGCTTACCGTTTTATTTCCATCCAAACAAAAGCAGCCAGTTCCGAGTTATTCCTTTTAATTAGCTGGCACAATGTAACTTTGCCGGCAGAAACTGGCTTTTATGATGCGTTTGTACCCTGAATCGGCTTTAACACAATTAGAATTTGATAAGGTAAAAGACTTATTGGCAGCATTGTGCAATACCGACTTTTCTAAACAGAAAGCCTTGCAATTACGCATACATACCCGCAAAGATTTTATTGATCGTGAATTAAGACAATCGTTTGAATACAAATTAATTCTACAGCAACAACAATATTTTCCAGCCGATTTTACGGCCAATATTAGTAAAGACATCAAGCTATTATCCATTCCAGGGGCATTATTGGTTGGTGAGCAATGGATGATGATTAAAAAATTAACGGAAAGCATGGGTACTGTTTTTCGTTGGTTTGATAACGAACGCCGCATGGCATTTCCGGCCCTCACCATGGTTTTGAGCGACAGCTATTACGAAAAAACAATTGTAGAGTTGATCAATGAAGTGCTGGATGACAGTGGCGTTGTATTAGACAATGCTTCCCCAGAGTTACAGAAAATCAGGATGAGCTTGTACAAAAAAAGAAATGAGCTCAGAAGAGTTTTCGAAAAAATGGTACAGAAAATGGCCAAAGCTGGCTATACGGCTGATATTGATGAGAGCTTCAGCAATGGCAGAAGGGTTATTGCTGTTTTCTCAGAATACAAAAGACAAGTAAAAGGCATTTTACATGGGGAGAGCGATAGCCGTAAAACAGCTTTCATTGAACCCGAAGAAACTATTGAGCTGAACAACGATGTATTTGCCTTAGAACATGAAGAAATCAAAGAGGTTCAGAAAATTTTAAGGGCACTCACGGCGCGATTATCGGTGTATGCGCCATTGTTGCAACAGTATATTCATATCATCGGAGAGTACGATTTTATCAGAGCCAAAGCCAAATTAGCCTTGGATATGAATGCATCTATGCCCAATGTAGTTGATAAAGCATTGGTGCAATTAATTGATGCATATCATCCTTTGTTATACTTATACAATAAAGCGTCCGGCAAAAAAACAATTCCAGTTTCAATTCATTTAAACGATCAACAAAGAATACTCGTGATCAGTGGGCCCAATGCAGGCGGTAAAACCGTGACCATGAAAACCATTGGACTCAATCAAATGCTGTTGCAAAGTGGTTTATTAGTGCCTGTACATCCCGATTCGCAGATGGGCATTTTCAAGCAACTCTATATTCATATTGGTGACACCCAAAGTTTACAATTTGAATTGAGTACCTACTCAAGCCATTTAATGCATATGAAGCATTTCATGGAAAATGCCAATGGCAAAACCCTATTTTTCATTGATGAGTTAGGCAGCGGTTCAGATCCTAATTTAGGTGGTGCTTTTGCAGAAGTGATCATGGAAGAATTGGGTCGCAAGCATTCATTTGGCGTAGTCACCACCCATTATTTGAATTTAAAAGTAATGGCCAACCATACACAGGGTATTTTAAATGGCGCGATGCAATTTGATGAAGTCAATCTTCAGCCAATGTACAAATTGATTATTGGTAAGCCAGGTAGTTCATATACTTTTGCCATTGCGGAAAGAATTGGTTTACCCAAACACTTAATTAATCGGGCAAGAAAATTGGTTGAAGAAGACCATTTTAAACTAGACCGATTACTGAATAGAACCGAACAAGATTTGCAGCACTTAGAGAAAGAAAAAAAAGCATTGACCCACTTGATGAAAGAGCATGAAAAGCTCAAAAAAGAGATGGAGCAAGTGATGAACAAAGAGCGACATGCGCAGCAAGTTGAACTGTTGAAGCATCAAAATAAAATTACTGAAGAGCGCTTGTTGTATTTAAAAGATATGGAACGCAAGCTGAAACAAATTGTGTTGGATTGGAAAAAAACAGACAATAAAAACGAAGTCATTCAACACTTACAAAACCTCTTATTCAAACAAAAAGAGACCATTGTAGTCAATAAACTGGCAAAAAAAGTAGATAAAAAATACAAGGAACTCAATACCCTTATTGAGATAGGCACTTTGGTTAAATTGAAAAAAAATTACCAGGTAGGGGAGGTTAAAGAAATCAGAGGCAAGAGAGCCATTGTTCAAATTGGCGCTTTACCCATCAACGTGGAATTGTCTGATTTAATTCCAGTTGAGAAAATACCTGAACCAGCATCCAATAGTTAAAAGGATTCTGTATTTTACAGACTGAAGTTAATGATGTGAGATATTGTCTGATCGTATTGTCTTTATTTTTCGGTTTATCTGCAAATGCGCAACTCTGTAATGGCAGCTTGGGAGAGCCTGTAGTGAACATCAATTTCGGCAACAAAAATTCAGCAGCAGGCCCGTTAAGACCGGGCGTCACCAATTTAGGGTATGTTACAGGCTGTCCGCTTGATGGCAATTATTCAATAGTGAATGCAGCATTTGGCTGTTTTGGCAGTAGTTGGCACGATATACCAAGGGATCATACAGGTGATGAAGAGGGCCGATTTATGTTGATCAATGCCACCAATGCACCCAGTGTGTTTTATGTTGATACCATTGCTGGTCTATGTGGTAATACCAGTTATGAATTTGGTGCATGGGTAGCGAATGTTTTAAAACAATCAAGTTGTAGCGGAAGTGGTACCAAACCAAACTTAACGTTTACCATAGAAACATTATCAGGCGCTGTCCTTCAATCCTATACCACAGGCCCATTGTTAGAAGAAGCCAATCTGACTTTTAGGCAATATGGTTTTTTATTCAAACCAGATATCAATACCACTACCATAGTGTTACGCATAGCCAACAATGCAGGCGCTGGATGTGGCAATGATTTGGCAATTGATGATATTACATTCAGACCATGCGGACCAGTCATGAGCGCCAATATTGATGGTGAAGCAGGTTTCAATAAAAATATTTGCTCGAACAATCAAACCATAATGACCCTTGGCATGACTGTTGGGCCAGGTTATATCAATCCTGTTTATCAATGGCAAATCAGCACGGATCTTGGAAACACATGGAGAGATATTGCAGGTGCAACCAATACCAGTTATATTAGAAATGGTACCAATGTAGGCACGTATCAATACAGACTCTTAGCAGGCGAATCCGTATTTGCAACCATACCAACTTGTAGAACCGCTTCTTCGCCAATTACAATCAAAATCAATAATGCTGCTCCTAAAATTGGGAATCAATTCATCAATCAATGCATTGGAGGTACCATTAATCTTGCTGGTGCATCAGGGTCTGGTGGGGGGTTAAGTTATTTATGGACTGGCCCAAATGGCTTTACTTCTACCATTCGAAATCCAGTATTACCCAATATCAAATCGGGTGATACCGGACGATATATTGTACAAGTATCTACCACAGAAGGGTGCACTGCAAGTGATACCATTTCAATCACGGCCTTCAATGCCATTAATGGATCTTTTTCAGGTAATACAGTGATTTGTTTAGGTGATAGCACTGTTTTAACTGCCATCGGTGGCTCCCAATTTGAATGGTATAATCAAACGCGCGCGCCAATTGGCACAACGGCCAGTTTATTGGTCAAACCATTTGATACCACTACTTATCAGCTTTTATTAAGAGACGGAGCTGGGTGTGCTGATTCAATCAATATTCCACTGTATGTGATTAAACCGCCATTGGTAGATGCTGGCCCAAACAGAACCATCATGCAAGGCAACAGCATCGCTTTATTGGGGACTATCAGTGGGCAGAATAGTGGATTTGTTTGGTCACCCACCACCAATATGCAACAACAAAATACTTTGACCCCACTTGTAAGCCCTTTGAATACAACAACGTATTCTTTAACGGGATACGGCTTGAATGGTTGTGCGGCTTCGCAAGACACAGTGCAGGTTCGTGTATTCGTCAGTATTGCTCCCCCCAATTCATTTTCACCCAATGGGGATGGCGTTCACGATATTTGGTTAGTGCCAGGGCTTGAAACATACCCCAATGCAACGCTGAGTATATTTAATAGAGATGGGCAGATATTGTATCAAGCCAAACCCTATTTTGAAGGATGGGATGGAACCTATAAAGGCAAACAAGTGCCCATTGGCGTGTATTATTACATCATTAACCGCGGCAATGGAGAGGCATTATTATCAGGGAGTATTTACTTAATTAGATAAATATGATTTTAGATTCTTTATCGCGCATTCAATATTACAGCAGCTTACATCCACGTTTTGCAAAAGCCATTGCATTGATAAGTTCAGTTAATTACAATGATTTACCAATTGGCGAAACCAAGTGGGATGGGGAGGATATCAGAGCCATTGTGATACATGATCAATTGGTAGAACAAAAAGCATCAACCGAGTATTTTGAATGTCACCAAACCTTTATTGATATTCAAGTAGTATACGAAGGTGTTGAAAAAGTTGGATGGAAATCGCGCAATCATTGTCAGTACCCGCGTGGCGCGTACAATATTGAAAAAGATGTGCTTTTTTACGAGGATGCACCTGAATTATTTTTTGATTTAAAAGCAGGTCATTTTGCCATTTATTTTCCCGAAGATGTACACGCCCCCATGATCGGAGAAGGGGCGATTAAGAAATTGGTGGTAAAAGTAAGGGTGTAATCTGTTCGAAATTTGGGCTTACACTCAGAAATGGGAATCTCATTTAATCGAAAGGAAAATAGATTAAATGCGAATTTTTTGAATGATTTTAAACTTTAATAAAAAATATTTTGCAGTATTTTATATTTAAACCAAAATTTTAAGCAATCCTATAATATCCAATTACTCCCTAAAACAAAAATGCCAGCCATTGGCTGGACATTTATTTGTTATGCGGAGAGCGAGGGATTCGAACCCCCGGACCTGTTACAGTCAACAGTTTTCAAGACTGCCGCAATCGACCACTCTGCCAGCTCTCCGCGGCAAAAGTAAGGGCTGTATTTTTTTTATCCAAAACTTATTTTAATACAAGGTTATATTTGCAAACTAATTTGATTGGATTGAAAGAACTGGCCTCGTTAAATCATTATTTCTGGAAGTATCGTCAACGTTTCTTTATCGGAATCTTCTTTGTGATTACCTCCAATTACTTTGCAGTATTGGCCCCGCAAATCACAGGTTATGTGATCAGTTTGGTACAACAAAAACTGCCAGGCGCCAAGCCAGGCTTGCCTTACAACGCGCATGATGCCATTGTCAACAGTTTTATTCAATTAATTAATGGACATGAACTCAGTTTTGGTTGGCTGATTGCCATCTGCAGCCTTTGCATTTTATGCATCGCCATTATCAGAGGGGTATTAATGTTTTTTATGCGACAGACCATTATTGTTATGAGTCGTCATATAGAATTCGATCAAAAAAATGAAGTATTTAACCAATACCAGCGCCTCAATACGGCATTCTACAAACAAAATAGCACAGGTGATTTGATGAACAGGATATCAGAAGACATCAGCCGGGTCAGAATGTATACAGGGCCTGCCGTGATGTATTTGATCAACCTAGTAACCCTGATTAGTCTATGCATTGTTAACATGCTGAGTAAAGACATCACTCTTACGCTGTTGGTATTAGCGCCACTTCCTTTGCTGGCAATCACTATTTACAAGGTAAACAGTATTATCAACAAAAAAAGTGAGTCCATACAACAACACTTATCAAATTTAACCACCAATGCACAAGAGTCTTACTCGGGCATCAGGGTTATCAAATCCTTTGTTCAAGAAAAAGCCATGTTGGGCTTTTTTAATCAAAATAGTGAACAATACAAATCGAATGCCATTAGCTTGGCTAAAGTAGAAGCTTTGTATTTCCCTAGCATGGCATTAATGATCGGTATCAGTACATTGATTACCATATTTGTCGGGGGAATGCAAGCCATGGAAGATCCTTCCAAAGTAGGCACCATCGTAGAATTTGTGATCTATATCAATATGCTCACGTTTCCAGTGAGTGCCATCGGTTGGACGGCCAGTATGATTCAACGCGCAGCAGCTTCTCAAAAAAGATTGAATGAGTTTCTACAAATTGAACCAGCAATTCAAGATCATCCTTCAGCATTAAGTGATGCAACAGTTTCGGGCACCATAGATTTCAACAATGTCAGTTTCACTTACCCTCACACTGGTATCAAAGCCTTACAGGGATTGAATTTGAGCGTAAATAGAGGTGAAAAAATATTGATACTTGGCAAAACAGGCAGCGGCAAATCTACATTAGCCCAATTGCTGTTGCGATTCTATGAACCTGATCAAGGTACTATTACTATTGGATCAAAACCGCTGCACGCATTTAGTTTACAACAGTTAAGAAGCCATATCAGTTATGTGCAGCAAGATGTATTTTTATTCAGCGATACCGTAGCCAATAATATTCGATTTGGGGTTGCAGAACAAACCCCTATAGAAAAGGTACAAGAGGCAGCTAAACACGCCAGCATTCATGAGGAAATCATGGGATTTGAACATGGCTACGATACTACAATAGGAGAGCGGGGGGTTACACTTAGTGGGGGGCAGAAACAAAGAATTTCAATAGCCAGAGCCCTAATTAAAGACCCAGAAATCGTGGTATTTGATGATTGCTTAAGTGCGGTGGATGCTAAGACAGAACAACATATTATTGGACATTTATACAATTATTTAGCGGCTAAAACAGCATTAATCATCACGCATAGAATCTTTGCTGGCTTTAGATTTGATCAAATTATGGTGATTGAAGATGGCAAAATAGCCGAGCAAGGCAATCACGAAACATTAATGGCATTGAATGGGTACTATGCAGAGCTTTATAGACTGCAATTACAAAACACCACTCAGGACCAAGCTTAAAGTTGCAACTTTAAAAAACCAGATTTTGTTGATTATTTAATGGATTTTTTTGGTAATTCGGAAACAACTCCTATTTTTAACCATTAACAAACTGTTAACCAAATCAAACAACTGTGGCGTACGAGAACAACGACAAAAAAATGGAGAGTGTGTACAGCACCCGCATCCGTGCAGGAAAGAGAAGAACTTACTTTTTTGATGTAAGAGCAACCCGTGGCAACGATTATTTTTTAACCATTACAGAAAGCCGTAAACGCTTTGACAACAATGGTTACGATCGTCACAAAATTTTTCTGTACAAAGAAGATTTTAATAAGTTTATCAAAGCATTGGGCGAAGCTGTTGATTTTGTAAAAACAGATTTAATGCCAGATTTTGATTTTGATGCATTTAACCATGAATATCCAGAAGGAGAGGGAGAAGCAGATCATTACGCACCTGAACAAACTGAGACAGCAGAAGCACCCGTTGCTCAAGCCCCAGTTTATGCTGAAGCTGCACCAACCAATACGGTGAATGAAGCGCCAGTAGTCAACGATACAGCTACTGAAGAAGTAGACAAATGGTAGTTTTCTCGATTGCTTGCTTATATAAAAAAACCCCGATTAATCGGGGTTTTTCTTTGTAGATATGTTCTGATTTATCTCTTTATTTCAATGGCATTTAATTCAATGCCTTTGTCGCTCATGCTCATAAAGAACTTCTCGTATTTTTTGTAAACATCGTCGGTTACAGCCGTACCATTAATCATCAATTTACCTGCTTCAATTTTAATGGACACGTTTTCTGCAGATTCAATCACACCATCAGCTTTTAACACGTCTATTAAATCTTTCAAATCATTTTTACCATCAGATAAAGTAACAGTCTTAGCCGTATCTTGATTGCCAATGTTGATTTCAATTTTCTTTTCAACCTTCATGGCATTCGCGTCAGAAGTTGGGTGTAAATGAGCCAATGTTGGCGCAATCACCAATGATACAATTGACATCAATTTAATCAAGATATTCATTGAAGGACCAGATGTGTCTTTGAATGGATCACCTACAGTATCACCCGTTACAGAAGCCTTATGTGGTTCTGATTTCTTGTAATACATTTCGCCATTGATTTCAACACCCTTTTCAAATGATTTCTTAGCATTATCCCAAGCACCACCAGCATTGTTCTGGAAGATACCCATTAGTACACCACTTACAGTAGCACCAGCTAAGAATCCACCCAATGCTTCAGGTCCTAATAAGAAGCCAATTAAAATAGGAGAGATAATCGTGATGGCACCAGGCAACATCATTTTCTTTAAAGAAGCTTCAGTAGAAATAGCCACACACTTATCGTATTCAGGCTTACCAGTACCTTCCATGATACCAGGGATGGTTCTGAACTGGCGACGTACTTCTTCAACCATGGCCATGGCCGCTTCACCTACTGCTCTAATAGCAAGTGATGAGAAAATGAACGGTATCATTCCCCCAATAAATAAAGCTGCTAATACATCTGCTTTGTAAATATCAATATGTTGATTGTCTGGCATAGCAACACCCACAAAAGCTGCGAACAAAGCCAATGCTGTTAATGCTGCAGAAGCAATGGCAAAACCTTTACCACTAGCCGCAGTTGTATTACCAACCGCATCCAGAATATCGGTCTTCTCACGTACTTCACCAGGCAATTCACTCATTTCAGCAATACCACCAGCATTATCCGCAATTGGACCAAATGCATCAATGGCTAATTGCATACCTGTAGTGGCCATCATACCTGCTGCTGCAATGGCTACACCATACAAACCAGCGCAAAGGAATGAACCATAAATACCACCAGCTAACACAAGGATTGGCAAGAAAGTACTTTCCATACCAATGGCCAAACCGCCAATAATATTGGTAGCATGACCTGTTGCAGATTGACGAATAATGCTCAACACCGGACGCTTGCCCATTGCAGTATAATATTCAGTGATGATACTCATTAAGGTACCCACTACTAAACCAACCACGATAGCACCATAAACACCATTTCTAGTGAATTCAGCACCTCTTAAAGTCATGGTTTCTGGTAATACATATCCTACTAAGAAATAGCAAACAATGGCCGTTAAAATCATTGAACCATAGTTACCCATATTCAATGCTTTTTGAACAACAGCGGTATTTAATCCTGCTGTTTCACCAATGCGAACAAACAAAGTACCAATAATGGATAAAATGATTCCAATACCAGCAATCAACATCGGTAATAAGATGGGAGATAAGCCTCCAAAAGCATCAATTAATCTAGCGCCATTAGGGCCAGTTACTTCATTACCCAATACCATGGTAGCTAATACAGTTGCCACATAAGAACCAAATAAATCGGCACCCATACCTGCAACGTCACCAACGTTATCACCTACGTTATCTGCAATAGTAGCAGGGTTACGAGGATCGTCTTCAGGAATACCTGCTTCTACTTTACCTACTAAGTCGGCACCAACGTCAGCAGCTTTGGTATAAATACCACCACCAACACGTGCAAATAATGCGATGCTTTCAGCACCTAATGAAAACCCAGTTAATACTTCAATGGTCTTCAACATTCCATCAACATCACCATCTGGTGAAAAGTATTGTTTTAAAACTAAAAACAATCCGCCTAAACCTAGAACGGCTAAGCCAGATACACCTAAGCCCATTACAGCACCTCCAGTAAATGATACATTCAATGCCTTACTTAAACTGGTTCTTGCAGCTTCTGCTGTACGCACATTGGCTTTGGTAGCTACTTTCATACCAATATAGCCTGCAGTTGCGCTGAATACAGCACCAATGAAAAAGGAAATGGCAATACTCCAATGGCTGTCTTCATTTGACTGCGCCATAAAGCCTAATAAAATGGCAACAATTACCACAAAATAGGCTAGGATTTTCCATTCTGCTTTCAAGAAAGCCATGGCACCTTCAGCAATGTAGGTACTGATTTCTTTCATACGGGCGTTTCCTGCGTCTTGTTTGGAAACCCAATTAAACTTGATTAAAGTGTACAGAAGTCCGATGACTCCCATTGCCGGAACGGCATAAAACAATAAATGGTTCATAAGCAATTGTGTGTCAGATGTTAAATTGTTTAAGGTTGGCAAAAATAAGGGTTATAGCCCTTTGGTGCTACATTTAACGCCAGCTAAACGTAATTATTATTCTGCCTCCATCTCTGGAAGCTCAATATCGGTAAAAACGGCGCTGAGTTTACCAGCCTGCCAAATATTGCTGTTGAATTTATTCCCCAATATGATAATGGTAGCGGTATCACTGAGTAATCTTCTAAAAACGGCATTATTGCCATGCCACCAGCCATTATGGTACACTACCGTTGGATTAGGCGGGTCTACATACAAATGCCAGCCAAGACCATAATTTCGTTTACCCTTGGTTTCATTGCTCAATGGCTCATAAGCCAAAGCCTGAGAAGCCATGCTCACAAATTTACCTTGATACAAGGCTTTGTCCCAGGCCAATAAATCACGCACAGTACTGTACACATTTTTATCGCCATAAATGCAATCCAATTTCTCTAATGGATACGCTTTTTTAGATGGGGTATAGGATGGTATATAATTGCCAGTGTCTTTAATACTAAAGACATAAGTGTTGGTCATCCCAAGGGGATTAAACACGCTGTCTTTCATGTATTGCGGATAAGTTTGACCAGTTATTTTCTCAATCACCAAGGCCAATAAAGCAAAATTTGTATTGTTATAACTGTAACGACGATTCGGCTGAGACTCAGGTGCAGGGCGGGTTGCAGCCAAAAAGCGCAATACATCTTGATTGGTGCTTAATCCTGTTACACTCACCGGATCTTTTACATAAACCGTTTGTTTGACCCAACGACCTCTTCTATTTTTTCTTCTTGTGGTATACGAGCGTGTTCCAGCCATCAATACATCGTACTTTGGCAAACCAGACCGATGAGACAATAACAATTCTAAAGTGATGCCTGCATAAGGAAAGCTGGGTAAGTATTGTTCTACAGGGTCTGATAGTTTGAGGCGGCTTTGCTCCATCAACCTCAATATGGTCATTGCGGTAAAAGTTTTGCTCACCGAAGCCACATGAAATGTTGATGAAGGTGTTATAGATTCTTTGGTAGAAAAATTGATCAATCCTTGGTAATCTTCAAAAATCACTTCCCCATTTTTGGCAATCAAAATGGCCCCATTAAAGCCTGTTTTTAGTAATTGCTTTTCATAAATAGGTTTAATAGCATTAATATAAGCCTCTTTTTCCGATGTTTTTAAGTGGGTATACACCATTGGTTTCCCATCAGCAATGGTATCAGTAGTAGGGTTGGGGGAGCCGCTACAAGCCATCAAAACATAACTGAGTACTGGAACAATCATCAATCTCAACATTTATAGTAAGCGTATAGGGTTAGAATTGCTGTAAAGATAACCCATGCAGCAAGTTTTTACTACCAACGTGGAAAACTAAGCGTATGGTATAAGAATAGATAACATTATTTTGCAATCATGAGTAAGCAAGCAAGCACGAGCTATCCTAAAGAGCGCATTAATATTCTGTTTTTAGAGAATATCAGCGACAAAGCAATCCAACAGTTTAAGCAAAATGGGTACACGAATATTCGCAAATTAAGCGGGGCATTAAGTGAAGAGGATTTGATTAAAGAAATTAAAGACGTGCACTTAATTGGCATTCGTTCAAAAACCATGATCACCAAAAAGGTATTGGATGCGGCTACCAAACTACAAGCCATTGGCTGTTTTTGCATTGGCGTGAATCAGGTAGATCTAAAGGCAGCTACACAAAAAGGTGTTGCTGTGTTTAATGCCCCATACAGCAATACCCGCAGTGTTGCTGAATTGGTGATAGGTGCAAGCGTGATGTTGATCAGACGCATTCCAGATAAAAATGCCGCTGCGCATCAAGGCATTTGGATGAAAGAAGCGAAAGGCAGTTATGAATTAAGAGGCAAGACCTTAGGATTAATTGGATATGGAAATATTGGTTCTCAAGTAAGTGTTTTAGCAGAAGCTTTAGGGATGAAAGTATTGTTCTATGATACTGAAACCAAATTGCCATTGGGCAATGCAACGGCCGCAAAGAATATGAAGGAAGTATTAAACCATGCGGATATCGTTTCATTGCATGTGCCTGAAACACCACAAACCAAACTGTTGATTAATAAAAACGCCATCAAACAAATGAAGCAAGGTGCCATTTTAATCAACTATTCAAGGGGAGAAGTGGTAGATTTAAAAGCTTTGGCTACAGCAATAGAAGAAAAGCATATTAGTGGTGCTGCTATTGACGTATTTCCATGGGAACCAGAAAAAAATGGCGACCATTTCGAGAGCCCAATGCAAGGCCTTAAAAATGTGTTATTAACCCCTCATATTGGCGGCTCTACTGAAGAAGCACAACAAAATATTGGGGAAGATGTAAGCATCAAATTGTTTCAATATCTAGAACGCGGCATTACCAATGGCTCACATACAGTACCGGCTATTGGCTTACCACCAATTGAAGGCACACACCGCATTTTACATGTCCATCATAATGTGCCAGGTGTATTAAGTGCCATCAATACTGCATTGTCAAAAAATAAAATCAACATCGTAGGTCAGTACCTCAAAACCAATGAAGACATTGGATACGTGGTATTAGACGTAGATAAAAAATTATCAAAACAAGCAGTTGAATTATTGAAACTGGTTAAACATACCATCAAAGTGAGAATGCTGTATTAAGCAGGATTGATGATGGCTTTGATTTTTTTGATTTCATCGGCATTAACAAAGTCAATATCAAAATCCTCTGGAATCAACGGATTGCGAAATGCTGTTTGACTAGATACCCTTGTTCTGGCAGATGTATGCACTTCTGAAACACCAGCTGCATCAATGATTTCTTGCACATTATCGCTGTTTAATCCACTGCCCGGCATAATGATGATGCGATCATTGGCTTGTTCCACTAAAGTTTTCACTAAGGGTAATCCATCCGTTACTTTGGAATGTTGACCGCTGGTCAATAATCTTGTACAACCGCACTGGACAAGGGTTTCAAGCGCATCTAACGGATTTTTGCAACGATCAAATGCCCGATGAAAAGTAACATCTAATGGGTAAGCGGCTTCCACCAAACGGGCCGTGTTTTCTTGATCGATGGTTCCGTCTTGATTGAGTAACCCAAATACTACACCATCAAATTGGAGTTCCTTACAAAGCAAAATGTCTTTTCGAATAATCTCAATTTCATCTTTGGTATGATAATAATCACCGCCTCTGGGGCGAATCATTGGGAATACAGGAATCCCAATTTTTTCTCTTACTGTTTTTAAATATCCATAAGAAGGCGTAGTGCCGCCATTCGCATAGTTTTCACACAATTCAATACGGTCGGCACCAGCTTGCTCAGCCGCAACAGCTGTGGCAACATTAAACACACAGATCTCTAAAATCATCGCCATTAAATCAAGAATTTACTATCCACTAAAATGTTTTGATCATCAGCATAACAAACAGCATAATTGAAGCCTTTTTGCAAAGCATACCCACCATATGCACCTTGTTTGTTGATGGCAATCATACAAGCTTGAATCTCTTTGGCTTTAGCGCCTTTAATTTTCAATAAACGTTCAATGGCTTTTTTGCAAGCCATCTCGGGTGATAATCCTTGACGCATGAATTCTAAAACTGTATGCGCACCACCCATTCTAATGATATCTTCGCCTTGGCCTGTGGCTACAACAGCACCCACTTCATTGTCTACAAATAAGCCAGCACCAATGATGGGCGAATCACCCACACGACCCCTCATTTTAAAACCCATACCACTGGTGGTGCAACTGCCACTTAAATTACCATTGGCATCCAATGCAATCATGCCAATGGTATCATGATTCCAAGAGCCATCAGACAATCGGGCAGGAGCCGATGCTATTTGGTTTTCCTTGTTTTCTCGATTAATGCCGGGTTTGTACTCGCTTTTTTGAAGCCATTTTTTGTATTCTCTTTCGGCACCTTCAGACAAACCTTCTTTTTCTAAAGTAAAGCCCTGCGACAAGGCAAATTGTTGCGCACCTTGTCCCACCAACATAACATGCGGCGTATTTTCCATAACTTTACGAGCAACAGAAATGGGATGTTTAATGCGCTCTAAACAAGCCACGCTGCCACAATTGGCATATTCATCCATAATGGACGCATCTAAAGTAACATAACCATCTCTGTCCGGATTAGCCCCTAATCCTACACAACAATTCTGTTCGCTCTCAGTGACCATCACACCTTTTTCAACAGCGTCCAAAGCCCGACCATTGTTTTTCAAAACTTCCCAGGCAGCTTTATTGGCTCTGATACCAGCATCCCAAGTAGATAAAACTATTGGCTTTTTGCCAGCCATTTTTGGTGCAAAACCAGCAATAGAAAAACTGCCTAATCCAAGGCTACCAACTTGTAAAAATCGTCTTCTAGAAAACATGTTTGGGTTGTTTTAAATTCAAGTTTCTAAATGTAAGGATTGTTTTGTTATTGCACAGCGCTACAGGCATAAAACACAGCACAAATTCGATTAACAAACTGATTATCAATACATTTAGATCATATATTTATTCTTATAATTAATATTATGTTAAATAGCGCACAACAGAATGGGAAGAAAAAAAATGGCTACTCAATTGAATAGCCATCCCATATTGTAACATATAAAAATGAAATTACTCAGGAACCAATCGTACAATCCTACCCGGTCCTTCTATGGAAACATAAATTGAACCGTCTGGTGCTTGACGCACATGACGAATGCGGCCAACTTTATCAAGGAGTTTGTGTTCTTTCACCACTTTGTTGTCCTTGATTTCTAAGCGTGCCAAATATTGCAATGCCAAACCGCCTACTAATAAATTACCGGTCCAGCTTTTGAATTTTTTGTCTGTTATAAATGCCATACCACAGGCGCCAATGGATGGTACCCATTTATGAACAGGATCTGTAACGCCCGCCATGGTTGGGCTTGCAGATACTGGCTTATCGTCGTAATTAACGCCGTAAGACACCAATGGCCAACCATAGTTATTGCCGGCTCTTACAATATTGACTTCATCACCGCCTTTTGGTCCATGTTCTGCTTCCCAAATTTCTTTGGTGAATGGATTATAGACCAAGCCTTGTGGATTGCGATGGCCGTATGAAAAAACTGTTGTGGGGGCTGAATTACCGGGCAATACGGGGTTGCCTGTAGGAATGGTTCCATCCTGCGTTATGCGATGTACTTTACCCCAAGTACTGTTTACGTCTTGTGCATTTTTATTGGGTGAATTGGCGCCACCATAACTCGTGCTGCCTCCTTCTCCAATACTAACGTATAACAATCCAGACTCATCAAAATCAATTCTACTGCCATAATGCCCAGTCATCGTATTGGCAGAATTAGATGTCAATAAAATTTTAGGTTCAGTAATTTGATCATTCACCAATTTAAATCGCAACAAATTATAACTGCCGCCACCGCCAGGGAAATTGCCCGCATAGCTGATAAATATATACCCGTTGCTGCTGTATTGCGGCGACACACGAACATCTAATAATCCACCCTGACCACTGGTGTTGATTTCAGGCAAACCGGTGATTTCAGTGATTTTATCACCTGACTTTCTATGAAGCTTGCCTTTTTTTTCTGTAAACAGCAAATCTCCATTGGGTAAAAAATCCATTCCCCAAATGACTTCATAACCTCTCAATAACTCAAAGGTTTTTACCGTAGGTTCGTTTACAGATTGTCCGTTGTATTCCACAGCACCGTCTTGTTTTTTTGTTGAACAAGACAATGCCATGAATACGGTTGCACTAATGATAATTTGTTTAATCATAATTTATTTGAATGTAGAATGCAATGCATCAAATTCTTTATACTTGGCTTCGTAAGTGTCGAACAATTTAGCGTCCTTACCTCTTACTTTACCCATTTTATAGTAATAAATATTGGCAATAAAGTCAACTGATTTATTGATTACGCTGCGCTCTGTATTGCTGCGCGGTGATTTGTCCTTTAAAATCATGTATGATTTGGTTAACCATTCAGCAGCCACGTCTACATTTTCCATAGATACTTTTTCAATGGCGGCATTTGCAGCTTTGATGGCATCAACTTTAGCTTTGTGTTCGGCTTCTGCAGCTACTTTTTTCTTTGGATCCTTAACAACAGGTTTGTTAGCATTTAACTCTTGTAACTTTTTAATATTGGCAGCATACTTATCGTCTTCCAAATTAAAGAAGTTGTAATAAGTTACCCCCACATTGAAAGCTGCAATGGCGTTATTGTTGTTTTTGCCATAGGCTTTTTTGAATGCATCAATGGCTTTGCGATTGTATTTATCAATGGTTAAACTGTCTACGCCTTCATTGTTTCTAACTGAAACAAATACATCCCCGAATTGCAAGTATTTACTTTCAGACAATTTGCCAGCTGCATCTAACTCATCATACAAGGCCGTTTTGCCTGCTAAATCATAATTCTGATCGATGTATTCAATTTCAAAATCTTCCCAATTTTCTTCAGGATATACTTCTCTTCCAATAGCTAGATATTTCTCAAATCCTTCTTTATTTTTTTGCTTGGTATTGTAATCAATCAAATATTTATAAATATCAGCAAACCCCTCACCTTTTACTTTGCTCTCAGCTAAGCGAGTATAATATTTTACTGCATCAGCAGGCTTTTGTGCATTTTGAAATGAATATGCGCAATACAAAATAGAGGTTGTATCAAAAGGTTGTTGAGAGCTGGCCCACTTATTTTTAAAGATATAGTCACTATAAATCACTGCTTTTTCAAACTCCTTAGAGGCATTCTCATACTTCTTGTCTTTAAAGCTATTGATCCCTTCGCCAAATGAGGTTGCATACATATCAAAATACCCATCAGCGCCTTTTTCTTTTACTTTAGCTAAGCTTGGTTCTAACTCAGCATATTTTATAAAAGCTGCATGGGCATCTTCTACTGCATTTGGATACTTTGCTCTAGTAGTGGCATTTTGAAACAATGCCGCATAAATTCTAGATTTCCAATAATACCCATCAGGTTTAGTTTGGTTTTTAGGGTCCGCCATGGCTTTGTCAATTTCCGTTTTGGCATCTTCAAACTTTTTTAAATAAACAGCGGTTTCAACTTTTTTGAAATCCTGTGCTGTAGCAACGGTAACAATGGCTACGCTTAACAACAGGGAAAAAAAATACTTCATATGGTTGTTTTTTATCGTGTACTTAATTGGTTGGTTGATCATCAATAGGTTCAGTTGTATCAGCACTTTCAGCTGTTTCACCAGCATCAGTTATTTCATTGATTGGGTCGATTGATTCCTCTACTACTTGCTCTTCAATTTGTGAGATAGCAGCAATTTCATCACCCTCATCTAATCGAATTAATTTAACCCCTTGTGTAGCCCTTCCTGCTTCTCTAATTTCAGCAATACCCGTTCTAATGGTAATACCAGATTTGCAAGTGATGATTAAATCCTCCACTTCTTTTACATACAAAATGCCTACTAAGCTACCGGTTTTTTCGGTTACATTAATGGTCTTCACCCCTTTTCCGCCTCTATTGGTGATGCGATAATCTTCAATAGCGGTTCTTTTGCCAAAGCCTTTTTCACTCACAACTAAAATGGTTCTTTCGGCGTCTTCCTTGTTTACACAAATCATGCCAACCACTTCGTCTGTAGCATCATCCACTTCAATACCTGCAACACCAATGGCACCTCTGCCCGTTGATCTTACCTTTTCTTCTGGGAAACGAATGGCTCTACCACTTTTCACAGCCAACATGATTTCGCTAGAACCATTGGTCAGTCTTGCTTCCAACAATTCATCCCCTTCTACAATCGTGATGGCATTTACCCCATTAGCTCTCGGTCTACTGAAATCTTCTAATGATGTTTTCTTGATGATGCCTTGCTTGGTACATAGCACGATAAAATGGTTTTGCACGAAGTCGGTATCCGCAATATTTTTAACATTGATGATGGCTTTTACTTTATCATCACCTGGCAATTGAATCAAGTTCTGAATGGCTCTACCCTTGCTTTGCTTCTCTCCTTCTGGAATTTCATACACGCGCATCCAATAGCAACGCCCTTTTTCTGTAAAGAATAAAATGGTATCATGGGTAGACGCAACAAACAAATGTTCTACGAAATCTTCTTCACGGGTTTTTGATCCAACGGCGCCTCTGCCACCTCTTTTTTGTTGACGATATTCCGTTGCAGAAGTGCGCTTGATATAACCCAAATGAGAAATGGTAATCACCACATCTTCGTCTTCAATAAGGTCTTCAATACGCATTTCATCTGCTAAATATTGAATTTCGCTTTTACGCTCGTCACCAAATTTATCTTTAACTTCTAGTAATTCTTTTTTAATTAAAGCGTAGCGCAAATCTTCATTGGCCAACAAGGCTTTCAAATCCTTAATGGTAGCAATAAGCCCATTGAATTCTTCAATAATTTTATCGCGCTCCATGCCTGTCAATCGCTGTAAACGCAATTCCAATATGGCTTTCGCTTGTATTTCAGACAGCCCTTCAACCTGATTGTACAAGTCGGTAGTTAAATCAGTAAACATGGCTGAATTCAAATACCAACGCTCTTCTTTACTCTTGGTCATCAAAGCTTCCTTGGCTTCATCAGGTGTTCTGCTCGCACGAATCAAGCGAATCACTTCATCCAAATGATCCAATGCTTTTAAATAGCCTTCTAAAACATGGGCCCGTTCTTCCGCTTTTCTTAATTCAAATTTGGCTCTGCGAATCACCACTTCCATTCTGAATTCAATGAACGCTTTAATGAGGTCACGTAAATTCATAATGCCAGGGCGGCCATTGCTCAATGCTACATTGTTAATACCATAGCTGGTTTGTAACTCGGTGTATTTGTATAGTTGATTGATGACCACTTGTGCCACCGCATCCTTCTTTAACTCAACAACAATACGCGTACCATCTTTATTACTTTGGTTACCAACGTCTGAAATACCTTCTACTACTTTGTTAATCGCCAATTGACCAATGCGATCCGTTAATGTGTCACGACTGACCTGGTAAGGCACTTCTGTGATCACAATCATTTCGCGTCCATTGGGCTTGGTTTCTACATTGCATTTGCCTCTTACTACCACACGGCCTCGTCCGGTCATCAATGCCTGACGAACGCCTTCCATCCCGTAAATCACCCCGCCTGTTGGAAAATCTGGGGCTTTTACATAATTCATTAATTCTTCTATGGTAATATCTCGGTTGTCTACATAAGCTACGCAACCATCAATGACTTCGCTCAAATTATGCGGCATCATATTGGTAGCCATCCCTACGGCAATACCTGATGAACCATTCACCAACAATTGAGGAATGCGCGTTGGCAAGACTGTTGGTTCTTCTAATGAATCATCAAAATTCAATTGAAAGTCTACCGTTTCTTTTTCAATATCGTCTAGCATGGATTCCGCAATCTTCTGCAACCTTGCTTCCGTATAACGCATGGCAGCCGGTGGATCACCATCTTGGTTACCAAAGTTACCTTGTCGATCAACCAATGTATAGCGCATAGTCCACTCCTGTGCCATACGCACCAGGGTATCATAAATAGCACTGTCACCATGTGGGTGATATTTACCCATCACTTCTCCCACAATACGGGCAGACTTTTTAAAAGGCTTATTGCTGTTATTGCCCAACTCGTTCATGGCATACAACACGCGACGATGCACAGGTTTAAATCCATCCCTTACATCGGGCAATGCTCTACCTACAATAACCGACATTGAATAGTCAATGTAAGCGGTCTTCATTTGCTCTTCAATGTTGACCTGAATAATGCGGTCGTTGTCGTTGGTTTGTTCCGGTATTAAGTTCTCTTCCATGTATCTTTCTGGTTCTACTTTTAATTCATTTTCAGGCGGAAAAATAGCCTCCCGAATGAAGGTTTGCGAAGATAGCTTTTTTAGGGGTTAAAATAGTGATAAAATGGCCTTTTTTTGCGGGTTTTATCCACAGGTTACACCCTATCTAAATGCTTGATTTTCATTGATAGACGCCAATTGTTCTATCTTTATTTTTTTTAAGTATTTCTATATGCAAATTTTAGTGTTTGGCGCAGGTAAATCTGCCACTGTTTTAATCAAGTATCTCGGTGGGGTTTGTGGTGAAAAAAATTGGACTTGTACGGTTGCCGATCAAGACATGAATGCCATTCAACTCAAAATAAAAGGTTTTCCACAATTACAGGCTGCAGCCATTCAAATTGACGATGAAATAGCCAGACAAGGGTTGATCAAAGCCGCCGATATTGTGATCTCCCTATTACCACCTAGCCTTCATTTTTTGGTGGCCAAAGATTGCGTTTTATTTAAAAAAAACTTGCTCACCGCATCCTATTTAGACGACCAAATTAAAAGTCTTGAAAAAGACATCAATGAAGCAGGCATTTTGTTTATTGGAGAAATGGGCTTAGACCCAGGCATTGACCATATGAGTGCCATGCAAATCATAGACCAGATAAAAGCAGAAGGTGGTCAAATAACCTCCTTTAAATCGCATTGCGGTGGATTAATTGCCCCAGAAGCTGACAATAATCCTTGGCATTATAAAATCAGTTGGAATCCGCGCAATATTGTGACAGCAGGCAAAGCTGGTGCGATGTATAAAGAGGCTGGCAATATTGTCACCAAACCTTATACCCAAATTTTTCAACAATGCGCTGAACTAAGCATCCCGAATGTGGGCAAATTGGCCTACTACCCCAATAGAGACTCGCTTTCATACATCCCTTTGTATAAATTGGCATCCGCCGATACTTTTATTAGAACCACTTTGCGTTATGCTGAATTTTGTAAAGGCTGGGAAAAAATAGTTGCTGCAGATTTCACCAATGACGACACCATCATCCAAACAGATGGTTTAAGTTATCAAGCTTTTTTTCAAAACCAATTAAGCAAACATCAAGTTGTATTAGACAGGCCTGAGCTCCTAGAACAATTCAATTATTTGGGCTTGTCCGATCCAACCCTAATCAATAAAGGACAAATGTCTTCGGCACAACTTTTACAAAATATATTAGAAGACAAATGGCGTTTGCAAAACGGCGACCAAGACTTGATTGTAATGTTACATGAATTGGAATATACCAAAGCACAAAAAGACTATCGCATTGAAAGTGCCTTGGTGGTAAAAGGCAATAACGAACTAGAAACAGCCATGGCCAAAACAGTGGGCTTACCTTTAGGGATTGCAGCTGTTTTAATTTTAGAGAACAAAATTTCAATTAAAGGGTTACATATACCAATCATCAAAGCCATATACGAACCAGTATTGGCGGCTTTAATAAAAGAAGGCATTGCCTTTGTAGAAACAAAACAGGCATTATCATGAACTATTGGTTAATTAAATCTGAGCCATTCAAATACAGTTGGGATCAGTTTGTAAAAGACAAACAAACATTTTGGGATGGTGTTAGAAACTATCAAGCCCGCAATAATTTAAGGGCCATGAAAAAAGGTGATTTGGCGTTTTGGTACCACAGTAATGAAGGAATGGAAATTGTGGGCATTGCCAAAGTAGTGAAAGAATCTTATCAGGATCCTACCACTGATGACAGTGCGTGGTTGGTGGTTGATTTTAAACCAGTTAAACCATTAAAAAAGCCGGTGAGTCTTGCAACGGTTAAAGCCGATATCCGTTTAGAAAAAATGGCTTTGGTTAAAGCACAAAGACTATCTGTGCAACCCGTTACCCCTGAGGAATGGGCCATTATTTTAGAATTGGCAGAAACCAAATAACGGACTATTTGAAGAAAATATAGGCAATTCCAATAGCTGCAATCACACCAATTAAATCGGCCAACATGCCAGCCCAAATGGCATAGCGCACTTTCTTGATACCAACACTGCCAAAATATAAAGCGATGATGTAAAAAGTGGTGTCGGCACTGCCTTGAAATGTACTGGCAAGCTGTCCAACAAAACTGTCGGGTCCATGGGTTTTGAATATGTCTAACATCAATCCTCTGGCTCCACCCCCACTAAAAGGACGCATGATGGCCACTGGCAATGCAGGTACAAATTCTCCTGATGAGCCCACAGCCGTGAAGCACCAAGTGATGCCGCTGATAATGGCTTCTAATGCCCCGCTTTCTCTAAAAACCCTAATGCCTACCAACATACCTACCAAATAAGGAATCACTTTTAGAATAACTTCCCACCCTTGTTTGGCGCCTTCAATAAAAGCATCGAATACATTGACTTTTTTTAGATGCCCACCAATGATGAACGTACAAATGATTAAAAACAAAATAACATTACCCAACACATTGCTAAAAGTTTCTTTGGTCAACAAAGTTGGCACAGGGATGTCTTTTTGTGACGGCAATTGTTGTATGAACCAAGCAAACAAAAAAATACCTGTGACGATGGTTCCCAACCATGCAATTAATACCCGATCAAACTTTAAACGTTGATATATCCCTGTAATTAAAATGCTGGCAACCGTTGCAACAGATGTAGCCAACATCAAGGGTACGAATACACTTGTTGGGTTGGTACTACCTGCCCCTGCTCTATATGCGATAATGGATAATGGAATTAACGTGAGCCCACTGGTATGCAATACCAAAAACATGATCTGTGCATTGCTGGCTGTTTCCTTCTGCGGATTTAATGTCTGTAAACTTTCCATGGCTTTCAATCCAAATGGTGTGGCCGCATTGTCTAAGCCCAACATATTGGCACTAAAATTCATCACCATCTGTCCCATGGCCGGATGTTTGTCTGGCACACCTGGGAACAATCTTTTCATGAATGGATTCAAGAGTCTTGCCAAAAAATTAATAGCCCCTGCTTTTTCGCCAATATTCATCAACCCCATAAAAAAAACCATCACCCCTGTTAATGGCAAAGCAATGTCCATCACACTCGACTTACTGGCATCAAATATGCCTTCTACCATTCTTTTAAATATATCGTAATCTTGAAAGACGATGAGCTTGATGAGTGCTATCACCAAACCAATTACAAAAAATAATATCCAAACATAATTCAGTGCCATGGGTCTAAGATAGTAAAACTTGTCATTGTAGCACCAATGTCCAATGCAGGAGTTTCCTTACCTTTGCGCCTCAAAATTATTATAATGGCTTTACAAGCAGGTATCGTAGGTCTTCCAAATGTTGGCAAATCAACCCTTTTTAACGCAGTCAGTAACAGTGCCAAAGCACAGGCCAGCAATTATCGTTTCTGTACCATTGAACCCAATGTTGGCCTAGTAGATGTACCCGATGCTCGCTTGACTAAATTAGCAGAACTGGTACTGCCCAATAAAGTGATTCCAACGCAAATGGAAATTGTAGACATTGCTGGTTTGGTAAAAGGAGCCAGTAAGGGGGAAGGATTGGGCAATAAATTCTTAGGTAATATTCGAGAAGTAGATGCCATCATTCACGTGATTCGTTGTTTTGAAGACGAGAATGTATTGCGTGAAGAAGGGGCCATTAATCCGGTTGCCGATAAAGAAATTATTGAGACCGAATTGCAGTTGAAAGACTTGGAAAGTGTTGAAAAGAAAATGCAACGTGTAGAGAAAATGGCACGTGTGGGATCCGATACCAAGGCCAAAGCAGAATTTGATGTTTTACAACGTTGCCAAAACCATTTAATGGCGGGCAAAAGCATCCATTCTTTGGGATTAAGTAAAGAGGAAAAATCGGCCATTGCAGATCTGTTTCTATTAACCGACAAACCAGTATTATATGTGGCCAATGTGGATGAATCTTCCATGCATACTGGCAACGCATTCTCAGATCAACTTAAAAAAGCAGTTGAAGCAGAAGGCGCTCAAGTGATTGTGATGTGCAATAATATTGAAGCACAAATTGCGGAGATGGACAATTCTGAAGACAAGCAAATGTTCATGGAGGAGTACAAAATGACTGAGCCTGCGCTTAATCGATTGATTCAATCTGCTTATAAATTATTGAACTTAGATACTTACTTTACAGCAGGAGTGCAAGAAGTAAGAGCTTGGACCATTCATAAAGGATGGAAAGCTCCTCAAGCGGCCAGTGTGATCCATACCGATTTTGAAAAAGGCTTCATTAAAGCCGAAGTAATTGCTTACGAAGATTTTGTGAAGTATGGCAGTGAAGCAGCTTGTAGAGACAATGGCAGATTGCGCATAGAAGGTAAAGAATACCTTGTAAAAGATGGCGACATCATGCACTTCCGTTTCAACGTGTAACTATGTTATCATATTGGGAAAAAGACAGCTATTATGCCGATGCAGATATGGTGATCATCGGTGCTGGCCTTATGGGTCTTTGGTCTGCCTATGAATTAAAAAAAGCAGCACCTTCCCGCTCAATTACGATACTTGAAAAAAGTCCAACCCCTTTAGGGGCGTCTACCAGAAATGCAGGGTTTGCTTGCTTTGGAAGTTTAACAGAACTCATCAGTGATGCACAGTCCATGGGTACAGATGCCATGCTGTCGATTGTTGAAAATCGGTACAAGGGCATTTTAAAAATACGCAAAACCTTTTCCGACGAACAGATTCAATACGATGCCTGTGGTGGGTTTGAAGCCATTCAACATACACAATCAACGGCCGATCATTTAGCGGATCATATCCATCAACTGAATACATTATTAGCTCCCATTACTGGCATGACCAATACCTTTGAGGATCGGTCTACAAGCATGGCTCATTATGGGGTAAAGGGCTTTGACCATTTGGTGTACAATCCTTTAGAAGCAGGCATCCATAGCGGTAAATTGGTGCACGCATTGACCCAATTGGTGCTCAGCATAGGCGTTAAGATTTTGAATGGAATTGAGGTAAAGGGGTGGATTAAAACCGCCGATCAAATAACGATTCAAACCAATCAGGAAGCCACCCTGCATGCCAAGCAATTAATCGTTTGCACAAATGGTTTTACAAATGCCTTATTACCGCAATTAAACATTGTGCCAGCGCGTGGTCAGATTCTATTGACCCACCCAATTGACAACCTTCGCCTAAAAGGTACATTTCATTTTGACGAAGGCTTTTATTACTGGAGACATATTGGCAACCGCATTTTAATAGGCGGTGCAAGAAATTTGGATTTTCAAGGAGAACAAACCACTTCTTTGCTTGGTTCAGATGCCATTCGCCAACATTTATTGGCGTTCTTATCTAAACATATCATTACAGAAACCCCGATAACCATTGAACAATCATGGAGTGGTATCATGGGTTTTACCCAAGACAAACAACCAATGTGCGAGATGGTGGAACCGAATGTATTAGCAGTCATTGCTTGTAATGGCATGGGGGTTGCATTGACCCCATTGATTGCAGAGAAAGTTGCTGCATTGATGCTGGCCAACAATTAACTTTATAGTCAATTTCAATTATGAAACAGTTATTCTACTTTGTAACCATACTCCTTTTAGTTAGTAGTTGCAAAAACAATGAAGCAACCGACCAAGACAAGTCAACGAATGCACAAGTCATACAAGCCCCTACCAATTTAAGCTATCAAGTCCTCAAAATCTATCCACACGACACTTCTTCATTTACACAAGGATTAATTTGGCATGAAGGCAAATTATGGGAAGGCACGGGCTTGAATAATGAAAGTAAGTTATTACTAACTAATATAACTACAGGCAAAGCCATCAAACGCAAACCACTACCCGATAATGAATTTGGGGAAGGCATTACCATTTTCAACAATAAAATTTATCAATTGACTTGGGAAAATCATAAAGTATACGTGTATGATTTAACAACACTCAAGCAAGAAAAAGTATTCGATTGGCCTTATGAAGGTTGGGGCATAACCCATGATGGGCAATCTTTAATTATTTCAACAGGCGGCAGTAATCTTTATTGGGTTGATGCTGAAACATTTAAAATCACCAAAACCTTAGGTGTATCAGACAACTATGGTTATGTAGACAGTTTAAATGAGTTAGAATGGGTGAATGGTTTTATATATGCCAATAAATACCTAACAGATTATATTTTAAAAATTGACCCCAAATCTGGCCTAGTGGTAGGTAAACTAGATTTAACGGGATTGTTACAACAAAGCAATCAGCCTATCGTAGCCAATACAGACGTATTAAATGGTATCGCATTTAACCCAACCACTGGTCACTTCTTGATAACTGGAAAACGTTGGCCAGCTTTGTATGAAATCAAATTGAATTAATTTTTCTCTAGAATATATACTACAGAACTACATTTATTTGATTGGAATAACGTGGCAAGATTGGAACGCAATCCTTGCCAGAACGCAGACAAATAGCGGTTTTTACCATACTGATATTGTTCACTCAACATGGCCACATAAAACGCATCAAACCACATGGGCTTTGTAGCAACCATCTTGAATGCATGCTTGGCTGACAATTGCAACATGGCTTCTGGTGAAAAATGATATAAATGGCGGGGCACATCATATGCAGCCCAAAAAGCCCCATATTGATTGGCATCAACTGATGTATAATTGGGTACTGCAATCACCAACTTTCCACCTTGAGGCAAAAGGCGATGGAATTGTTGAAAATAGCCTTGTAAATCGTGTACATGTTCTAAAACATGCCACATCGTAATGACATCAACCCCTTGATCTGGTAAAGTGTACAAGCTATCAGGCAAGTCAAGATTTAACCCATATAGTTGTTTGGCAGCTGCTCTTGCAGAAGCGTCTGGTTCTAATGCCAGCACTTCCCAACCTGATTGTTGCATGGTTGCTGCAAAAGCGCCAACGCCAGCCCCAATATCCAATAACCGACCTGTTGCTTTGCCTGAGACTTGTTTGATCTGTTTGGCTTTTAATTGTAAAGTATAGCGTCTTACCAAATGGTACAATTGATTAATCAATCCCTTCTTGGTATTAGAATGCGAAATATAGTTGGCCGATTGATAATACGGCCCAATTTGATCGATGCCAGGCACGTCTTGCGTGAAGCGAAGACTGCATGATTGACAATGCCAAATATCAAAATTGATATGGCTGACTGTATGGTCTTTGGCCGTTAATGCGTATTCAATTTTATCGGACCCACATGCCGGACATTGGTAATAATGAACTGGTGTAAACATTCAGCAAACGCTTTAAACATAATAGAAC
>JAIXYL010000185.1 GCA_027490265.1 Sediminibacterium sp. | reverse complement strand
GTGGATATGACCCAGATCATGGAAATCCGCAAGCAATACAAGGATAAATTCAAAGAAGGGCATGGGGTGAATCTTGGCTTTATGAGCTTTTTCGCAAAAGCCTGTGCGATTGCGTTGGGTGAATGGCCTTCTGTGAATGCTTATATAGATGGCGATCAAATCATCTACCACGATTATGCAGACATTAGTATTGCAGTGAGTACGCCAAGAGGGTTGACTGTACCTGTCATGCGAAACGTAGAAAGTTTGAGTATGGCGGACATTGAGAAAAAAGTAGTGGAGTTAGCTGGTAAAGCGCGCGATAGTAAGTTAACAGCTGAAGAACTGCAAGGCGGTACATTTACCATTACCAATGGAGGTGTATTCGGAAGTTTGATGAGTACCCCAATCATTAATATTCCTCAAAGTGCCATTTTAGGGATGCATAAAATTCAAGATCGTCCAATGGCGATGAATGGTCAGGTAGTCATCAGACCAATGATGTACTTGGCTTTAAGTTATGATCACCGAATCATTGATGGCAGAGAAAGTGTTAGCTTCTTAGTGCGTGTAAAAGATTTGTTAGAAAATCCGGCTTTATTGTTGATGGGCAAAGATCCTGTTAAGGCTTTATTAGAACTTTAGTGAAATACCTTGCCAATCATCTTAGGTCAGCCATTACAATCATTGAGTTGTATAAGGGGGATGTTCCATTTGCGGTATTTCTAAAATCTTATTTTGCAGCGAACAAAAAGTTCGGTTCTAAGGATCGTAGATTCATAGGCCAACTCTGTTATACTTATTTTAGGCTGGGAAAAGCAGCAGACCCATTTGACCACCAAACCGCTATTTACATGGCTTTGTTTTTAGGTCACGCTGAACCCGGTGTTTGGGCCTCTTTGTTCAATGAAGACTGGTTAAGCAATTGGCATCAATCCATGGAACAACGATTGGGTTTTATAAAAAAAATATTTCCCCAGTTTGATTCAACCCAAATTTTCCCATTTGAACATTTACTGAGTCAATCTATTGATGCAACTGTTTTTTCATTAGGGCATTTGGTGCAACCCGATTTATTTATAAGAATCAGACCTGGCAGATTGCCCAACGTATTGAAAGCATTTGATCAAATTAACATGCCTTTTGTTGCAATGAATGATCACTGTTATGCTTTACCCAATGGAACAAAGTTAGAAGGTATTGCAGAGTTGGATAAGGATTATGTTGTTCAAGACTTTAGCTCGCAGCAAACAGCTGTGCTAATGGAACCTGCAAAACAATTGCGCAAAGGGAAGGATGCTTCAGTTGATATTTGGGATTGTTGTGCTGCTAGTGGTGGTAAATCAATTTTGGCTAGAGATACAATTGGCAATATGGAATTAACGGTGTCTGATATTAGAAAAAGTATCATCCATAATTTGAGCCAACGATTTGAAAGAGCTGGTATAAAACAGTACCAATCAATTGTAACCGATCTCAGCAAACCGATTGATGCACCAGAATTAGCTGGTATGTTATTTGATTTGATCATTTGTGATGCACCCTGCAGCGGCAGTGGCACTTGGAGCAGAACGCCAGAACAATTGCGTTTGTTTAATCAGGATCAAGTGTCCGGCTTCCAACAATTGCAACAACAAATAGTCAATAACACGCTGCCCAAATTGCGCAGCAATGGCTATTTTTTGTATATCACTTGTTCTGTTTTTGAAGCAGAAAATGAAGCCATCCTGCCTTTTATCGCATCAAAGTTTCCGCAAATGACTTTGGTTGACTACCAAACGATTAAAGGCTATGCAGTAAAAGCAGATACCATGTTTGCAGCTTTGTTTAAAAAAACCAATTAGCTTGGCATCACCAATTCGCCTCTTTGAATAATGCCCCCTCCAATAACATCATTGCCTTCATAAAATACCGCACTTTGTCCGGGTGCAATGCTCTTGACATTTTCATAGAATCTTGCTCTAATATTGCCATTCGACTCATTGTATAAGTTGCTGAGAGCGCCTTTGTCTTTGTACCGGATGCGGGTAATGGCTTCCATGCCATCCGAAATGCCATCGTATTTAATCCAGTTCAGTTTACCCACCATCATGTCGTTCTGCTCAAGATCGGTTTCATCTCCAAGCACAACGGTATTGGTATCTGGGTTGATAGAAGTTACATAAACGGGATGCCCCATGGCAATGTCTAATCCTTTTCGTTGACCAATGGTATAAAATGGATAGCCTTTATGCTGACCTAGTTTTTTGCCTGTTTTATCAACAAACCAACCACCTGCTACTTGTGCCTCTAATCCATCTACGCGTCTTTTTAAAAAGCCTCTATAATCGTTGTCTGGCACAAAACAAATTTCATAGCTCTCACTTTTCTTGGCCAGTTCTGGGTAACCCATATCCATGGCCATTTGTCGAATCGCCGACTTACGGTAACCGCCCAATGGCATCATGGTTCTGCTCAGTAGTTCCTGGTCTAATCCCCATAAAACATAGCTCTGGTCTTTGGTTTCATCTAATCCCTTACTGATAACATATCTGCCATTGGTATGTTGTCTAATTTCTGCGTAATGTCCTGTGGCAATATAATCGCATTCTAAGGCATTGGCCCTTTTCAATAAAGCACGCCATTTGATATGGGTATTGCACATGACACAGGGATTGGGTGTTCTACCAGCCAAATATTCTTCAACAAAGTTTTCTATTACAAAGTCACCAAATTCGTCTCTGATGTCTAAAATAAAATGGGGGAATCCGTGATGTACTGCTGCCTGTCTGGCATCATTGAAAGAGTCGATATTGCAGCAACCCGTTTCTTTGGTACTGGTACCGCTGCTTGCATAATCCCAGGTTTTCATGGTTATGCCAATCACTTCATACCCTTCGTGGTGTAACATCAAAGCCGTAACGGTACTGTCAATACCCCCGCTCATTGCCACCAGTACTTTTCCTTTACGACTCATTTTAGCTGAATTTTTATGTAAAATTAGAACATCGATTCCAAAAATGGCTTTCGGGATACGATATTAACGGTTAAAAAGAAAATGGATCTGCGGTTAATACGCATTTTCCTTAATTTCAATTTTCAGAAATTGATAAAAAAACAGCTATGATAAAGTTAACCGCTATCGGCAATCTAGGGAAAGATGCCATTTTAAATAATGTAAATGGCAAAAATGTGATCAATTTCACAGTAGCACATACCGAACGTTATAAGGATGCACAAGGCAACCAAAAGGACAAAACAATTTGGGTAGACTGCGCATATTGGACCGAAAGAACCGGCATTGCGCCTTATTTAAAGAAAGGCACTCAGGTTTATGTTGAAGGGCAACCCGATGTTAGAACCTATACTACCAAAGAAGGCACCAATGGTGCTACCTTGTCATTAAGGGTTAGCAGTGTGCAATTATTGGGCAGCAGAACCAACGAAGGTGGCAATAACGGTGGTTATGCGGGTGGCGGTTATCAGCCAGCTCCTGCAGTAAGCAATGGTCCTTCTTCTGCACCATCTTCAGATATTACTGAGCCATTTGATGACCTTCCATTTTAATCATGGTCTATCCATATCAAGCCCTTTATCAGTTTACCTATAAGGTGTTTACGGCTATGGGTTGTTCTGAATCAGATGCAGCCACGGCTTCCAATGTTTTATTATCCGCAGACCTACGCGGTATCGACAGTCATGGTGTAGCCAGATTGAGCGGGTATGTAAGACTATGGCAGGCTGGTAGAATCAATACCAAGCCACAGATAAAAGTCATTCACGAAACACCATCAACAGCTGTGGTAGAGGGGGATCGAGGCTTAGGCTTAGTGGTAGCACCCTTCGCAATGGCAATTGCCATGCAAAAGGCAGAAGCGGTTGGAACTGGATGGGTGGCTGTTCAAAATTCAAATCATTTTGGCATTGCAGGATACCACGCCATGATGGCTTTAGAAAAAGACATGATTGGGATGGCCATGACCAATGCCAGTGCTTTGGTGGCCCCCACTTTTTCAAAAGAGAAAATGCTGGGGACCAATCCAATTGCAGTAGCGATTCCTGCAAATGAGCAACCCCCATTTGTGGCTGACTTTGCTACAACTACAGCCGCCAATGGAAAGCTTGAAATCCTTCAAAGAAAAGATTTAGAAACACCTACTGGTTGGGTACAAGATCAAGCGGGACAACCCAGTTCTGATGCCAGTATTTTAAAAAAAGATGGGGCATTATTGCCACTAGGTTCAGACAGAGAACATGGGAGTCATAAAGGGTATGCACTTGGCAGCATAGTGGATATTTTTTCTGCAGTATTAAGTGGTGCGTCCTATGGCCCTTGGGCACCACCGTTCCCTGCTTATATTCCAATGCCTGAAAATATGCCCGGGCAAGGCTTAGGACATTTCTTAGGTGCTATGCGGGTTGATGCATTTAGACCTGCAGATGAATTTAAACAGCATATGGATCAATGGATCAATCGGTTCAGACATGCCAAACCAATCAGCCCAGATCAGCCCGTGTTGATTCCAGGAGATCCTGAAAGAATAATGGAAAAACATCGACTAACCAATGGCATTCCATTATTGTCAGCAGTCATTGATGACCTTCAACAAACTGGTGCCATATTTGGCATTTCATTAGTATAACCCTTTTATATGGCCAATCAATTTTTTCAAAGCGTTAATAAACTGCTGTTATTGATCGTATTATTGGCAGGGTGTGTTACGATAAAAGAAGATGAAGCAGGGTCTTTTCATTTGTTGAATGAAACCACTTGGCAACAATTGTTTCCACATATCAATGGGGGCGATACGAGTAAACAATTGTTTTATAGTTACGATGCGTTTGTGATGGCCACAAAACGTTTCCCGGAGTTTTTAGCCGAAGGAGACCCCACCACACAAAAACGAGAATTAGCGGCATTTCTTGCAACTATTTCACATGAAACAGGGGGAGGAGATGAAAAAGACACAGCCCATTTTTTTGACTACGGGTTGTATTATAAAGAAGAATTGGCTTGTGTAAATGGGTGTGCGCATTATTCAGATACCACCGATCAACAATACCCGCCCGTAAAAGGTCAATCATATCATGGCAGAGGACCAATTCAATTAAGTTGGAATTATAATTATGGTTTGTTTAGTGAAATGGTATTGGGGGATAAAGACAGTCTTTTAAATCATCCAGATTTATTGACAACCAATCCCGAGATTAGTTTTGCAGCAGCCATTTGGTTTTGGGTAACGCCACAATCACCCAAACCCTCTTGTCATGAAGTGATGGCAGGCAAATGGATACCTTCTAAAGCAGACAGTTTAGCGGGTAGACAACCAGGATTTGGGGCAATAATGAATATTGTAAATGGTGGTCTTGAATGTGGTGGTATTGAATCGGTTCGCAATCAATATCGTTTAAAATATTATTTGGCTTTTTGCAAAAAGTTAAATGTTGATCCTGGTCCCAATATCACATGCAATTCTCAACAACCATACGGTCAATAATTCCTTTGTTAGTATTACATTTGCAGCAAATATGTTGCAATGATGAAAGTAATGAAGTTTGGTGGTACCAGTGTTGGCAAGCCAGAAAGAATGCATGATGTAGCCAAATTAATCACTAGAAATAATGAGGCCAAAATAGTTGTACTTAGTGCGTTGAGTGGTACAACCAATGCTTTGGTAGAGATCAGTCAACATCTCTCTCAAGGTAATAGAGAAGGGGCAAAAAATAGTATTGAAAAATTGCACGAGCATTACAAGCAATTCATACTTCAATTGGTACAAACAGATGCAAGCAGACAGCAAGCACAAACCATCATTGCTGAACATTTTGAGTTTTTACATATCATTCTTCGTATCTCTTTTAGCGAAGCTTTGAACAAAGATATTTTGGCCCAAGGCGAATTGATGAGTACGAAATTATTTTCAGTGTACTTAACCGAAATAGGAGTGGATCATGAATTGTTGCCTGCATTAGAATTCATGAGTATTGATGCAAATGAAGAGCCACAATTGGGCGCAATTCGGATTAAACTAAATGATTTATTGAAAAAACATGCGTCTAAAAAAATATTGGTCACCCAAGGTTATATCTGCAGAAATGCTAAGGGCGAAGTAGATAATTTAAAACGTGGTGGAAGTGATTACACGGCTTCATTAATTGCAGCAGCTTGTAATGCGTCGGTTTGTGAAATCTGGACAGATATAGACGGGATGCACAACAACGATCCAAGAATTGTCAATAAAACGGTGGCCATTGAACAACTTAGTTTTGATGAAGCTGCTGAGTTGGCTTATTTTGGAGCGAAGATTTTACACCCAACTTGTATTTGGCCTGCACAACAAGAAAATGTCCCCGTTAAGTTATTGAATACGATGCAGCCTGATGCGCCAGGAACAGTTATTACAAAAGAAGCAGGTAGTGTAGGGGTTAAAGCCGTTGCAGCTAAAGATGGAATTATTGCCATCAAAATTAAGAGCAGTCGCATGTTATTGGCTTATGGGTTTTTAAGAAAAGTCTTTGAAGTATTTGAGAAATACAAAACCTCAATTGACATGATTACTACCTCTGAAGTGGCTGTGTCTGTAACGATTGATTCAGATGTAAGCTTAGCTGAAATTGTACGAGAATTAGAACCATTTGGAACCGTTGATGTAGAAAAAGGCCAGACCATTGTATCAATTGTTGGTAATGAAATTGCACAAACAGAACAGGTATTGCAAAAGTTGTTTGAAGCATTAAATGAAGTACCAACCACAATGGTTAGTTATGGCGGGAGTGCACACAATATTTCATTATTGGTGCCACAAGACTATAAAACAAAAACCTTGCAGCTTTTGAATGCTGGATTGTTTGGTTTATAATTATTGAATAGAATCATTTATATCATGGGGGTATCTGGTTGTGGTAAAACAACCATCGGACGCTTATTGTCTGAACAAACTGGTTATCCGTTTTATGATGCTGACCAATTTCATTCTGAAGCGAATATTCAAAAAATGACGGCTGGGTTACCATTAACCGATGAGGATCGATGGCCCTGGTTAAATGCCATTCGCGATTTTGCAGAAATACAGTCAAAATCAGGCTCATTAATTATTGCCTGTTCTGCGTTAAAACAATCTTACAGAGATATATTGTGTAATATTCCAGACCTATGTATTGATTGGGTCTTATTGCAGGGTAGTTATGACATATTATACAGTCGACTACAACAGAGGGAATCGCATTTTATGCCCGCTACATTATTGCAATCTCAATTGGATATTTTAGAAATTCCAGCCCGTGCCATTGAGGTAAATATTGTGAATCAACCATTAAAAATAGTCTTACAAATAATTGAACGCCTATCAATATCTTTAAGGATGCAAGCATTTGGACTAATCGGATTAGGAGTCATGGGCAAGAGTTTGAGTCGGAACCTTGCCAATAAAGGCATTCAATTGTCATTGTACAATCGAAGGGTAGTGGGCAAAGAAGAGGACATTGCCACTCAGTTTATACAAGAATATCCAGAATTAAATACTGCTAAAGGGTTTGAAGATTTAACAGCGTTTGTTGCGTCTCTTTCAGTGCCTCGGAAAATCATGCTGATGGTTAATGCAGGTGAATCAACGGATGATATCATTCAACAGCTCATACCACTTTTGCAACCGGGGGATATTGTGATTGATGGGGGCAATGCGCATTATTTAGATACGGAGAAGCGCATCAAACAGTTGGGCACTTATGGCATCCAATATTTAGGCGTAGGCGTTTCGGGGGGTGAAGCCGGGGCTTTGTTGGGGCCTTCAATTATGCCAGGTGGATCAACAGCGGCCTATATGGCTGTACAACCAATTTTAGAACAAATTGCAGCAATCAATAGCAAAGGATTTACCTGCTGCAAGTTCATAGGAGCCGGCGGGGCAGGTCATTTTGTGAAAATGGTTCACAATGGTATTGAATATGCAGAAATGCAGTTATTAGCAGAGTTGGTTCAATTTTTAAAAGTGGTTGGTGGACATGATTATGATTTAATTGCCTTATTGTTAAAGCCCTATTTACATGGGCCTCAGTCTAGTTACTTATTAGAAATCACCGTGCAGATTTTGCAGACAAAATCAAATGGCGATTGGATACTGAATCAAATTTTAGACAATGCTGGTAATAAAGGTACGGGCAGTTGGACCAGTATGGAAGCAGCCAAAATTGGATTACCCATCCCCACTTTAACGGCCGCATTGAATGCGCGTTTTATATCTGCAATGTGGCGTACACGTCAGCATTTGGCTTCAACAATGACCCATAAGGTTGAACATCAGCCCATTAATATACAGCAAGTCATGGAAGCATACCAATTATGCAGAATCATCAATCATCATCAAGGATTCCAAATGATTGAGACTGTTTCTAATCAACATAAATGGGGGATTGATTTGACAGCATTGGCTGGTGTTTGGACTGCTGGTTGTATTATTCGTTCCAAGTTAATGGAACAATTACAAGATTTACTATTGGTTTCAACTCAATTGTTGTTGCACCCAGAAATGGTTTCATTGTGTAACCAATCGAAATATTCTTTAAAACATATGCTTTCACTTGCATTAGCCAATGAGTTACCGATGGATGCTTTCAGTGCTTCTGCACAGTATTTGTTTGCTTTAAAGCAAGCTGAATCTGGGGCTGCTTTAATTCAAGCACAAAGAGATTTCTTCGGGGCACATACGTATCAATTGAAAAATAATCCTGAAGGACCATTTTATCATTTTAATTGGCAAGCAGAATGAATGGTTTAATCTTATTCAGTGTGTTAATAGGCATTGCAACTCTATTTATATTAGTACTGTATATAAAATTGCCAGCATTTATTGCATTGTTAATCGCGTCTATTGTTTCTGGATTAACGGCTGGCCTCTCTGCTACTCAAATGATTCAAACCATCCAAGAAGGTATGGGGTCTACACTAGGATTTGTAGCCACCATTGTAGGGCTTGGAGCCATGTTCGGCGCAATCCTTGAAAAATCGGGTGGGGCTGATGCCATTGCAAATTATTTGATACAAAAGTCTGGGCAAGCAAAATCTCCAATGGCTTTAGGATTCACTGGGTTAATCGTTTCAATCCCCGTATTTTTTGATGTTGCTTTTATTTTGTTAATCCCCATTGTATATGCCGTTCAAAAAAAGACAAAGCAATCGCTTCTGCTTTATGCTTTGCCCTTGTTGTCGGGTTTGGCATTTGGGCATGCATTTATTCCACCAACCCCAGGTCCGATTGCTGTTGCAGAAATCATTGGTGCAACACTAGGGTGGGTCATTTTAGTATCTTTCATTATAGGCATACCAACCGTTTTACTTAGTGGAATTGTATTTGGTAAATTCATTGCTAAGCGTTTGCATATAGAAGGACCCGAGATAAATCACCAAGAAACAATTAAAACAACGCAACGCATACCAAAACTGCCATCTTTTTGGTTGACTGTGGGCATCGTTTTTTTACCCATCGGCTGCATATTGCTTAATACCCTATTTTCTAGTACATCTCTCGGAATTCAATACCCTACTATCAATCAGTTTTTAGGATGGATTGGGCATCCATTTAGTGCATTAATCATTGCCAATATCGTTGCTTGGATTTTTTTAGGCACTAACAAGGGATTTACATCTGCTGAATTAAATCAACTATCTGTTCAGTCAATGGCTCCTGCTGGAGCGATTATATTGGTAACTGGTGCAGGAGGGGTTTTTAAACAAGTATTGGTTAATACGGGGGCAGGAAAATTGCTGGCAACCATGCTGGTAGACGCAGGCATTTCAATTGTTTTCTTTGCATTTTTATCTGCTGCCATTATTAGACTTTTACAAGGATCGGCTACAGTTGCCATGATCACTGCGGCTAGTTTATTGGCACCCTTATTGATGGTGAATGCATATTCACCCATTCAACTTGCAGCCTTGGTAACTGCAATTGCTGCTGGTGCAACCATCTTGTCGCATGTGAATGATAGTGGATTTTGGCTGGTTAAACAATATTTGGGATTAACAGAGAAGCAAACTTTTCAATCCTGGTCGATGATGACATTAATCTTGGCAGTCATTGCAGGTTGTTTATCGTTCTTAGTATTTTTTTTAGGATAATTCGGTTATATAAAACCTAAGTGGTATGAAAACTTTAATCACTGTTTGTTGCATGTTTATTGGGCTCTTGGCCAATGCACAAAAAAGCTTAAACGGGAAAATTATTGTAGCTGGAACCAATGATCCCATTCCATATGCCAGTATTTTTTTAAGCAATACATCTGTTGGTACTGTATCTAAAGAAAATGGACAGTTTACCATTGCAAATTTTCCCAATGGCCGTTACGATTTGGTGGTAACCATCTTGGGTTATGAAACCTATACGGTAGAAATTAACTCAATCAATCTTCCAGAAAATTTAGTCATTGCACTTCAACCTAAACCTAAAGAACTTGAAGAAGTAATTGTGGCGAACTACGATAAAAATGGATGGGAGAAATGGGGTGATTTTTTTATGGAAATGTTGATAGGGAAAACGCCCAATTCGTGGGATTGTAAGCTGTTGAATAAAGATGTAGTCAAATTTCAGTATAGTAAAAAAGAAAATATTTTAAGGGCATACGCATCTGAACCTTTACAGATCCGTAATGATGCATTGGGCTACGATTTAATTTATGAGCTGAAAGGGTTTGAGCACGATTACAAGACTCGAATTTTTTATTATCAGGGCTACCCTTTATTTACTGAGCGGACGCCAAAAAATGCTCGACAACTTACTCGTTGGCTGACCAAAAGAGCGGAAACTTATGAAGGTTCCTTAATGCATTTTATGCGCAGCTTATATAAAAATACGCTGGTGCAAGATGGGTTTGAATTGCGGAAAATTAAAAAACAAAAAACAGAAGACAAGCGTTTCAAAATAAATGGGGTGTATCCAACCAAGGAAATAGACATCCTTATTGATATTCCCTTAAACGGCGATAGCATTGCTTTTGCCATTGATAGTGTCACTGCTGGTTTACAATTTACTGATTATTTACAGGTTGTATATAAACACAAAGAAATGCCCTCAATGTATGTAAGAGATCATCGAAACGTCACGATTGGTCAACCCGTTACGGCTCGATTACTGATGCCAGATCCTAAAAAAGTGGTCTCTGTTTTGGCGAATGGGAGTTATTTTTTCGGGAAAGATATTTTGACCGTTGAATATTGGGCCTGGTCCGAAAAATTATCAAACTTGTTGCCCTTAGATTATAAATATATCAAGCCAAAGCCATAACAATCTAATTTGTTTCGTAAATTAGTTATGTATGCGCCAACATCCCAAAACAATTGCCGGCATTATTGCCTTATTGGTTTTTAGCAGTGTTTTCCTGCAGTTAGTCTTAATGATTCAAGCACCAAGTAATGATGCAGTATTGCAAGTAATCGTTCGATTCCTTAGTTATTTTACCATATTGAGTAATTTAATTGTTTGTGCTTATTTTATTTCACTTGCCATGGCTTCCGATTTGATTGAACAAAATTTTTGGAAAAAGCCTGAAACCGGCACTGCAGTTACCGTTTATATTAGTGTAGTAGGGTTGGTTTATCATATTGTTTTGAGTAAACTGTATCATCCACAAGGGTTGGCTTTAGTTGCCGATCATGGGTTACATAGTTTTGCCCCTTTGGCTACAGTCCTTTACTGGTTTGTATTTGTGTCAACCAAAAAAGTCAATTATGCAAGCATTCCTATTTGGTTAATCTATCCTGGACTTTATTTTGTGTATACCGTCATTCATGGATATTTCAGTCAGTTTTATCCATATCCGTTTTTAGATATTTCTAAAATTGGCTTTTTGCAAGCGCTTATAAATTGTTTGATGGTTTTGGTGTTATTTTCTCTACTAAGTGTTGCTTTCAGTTTTATTGCAAACAAACGGTATCAAAAAAATAATCAATCATATGACTAGTGATGCAACTACAGTAAAAGACTATATTGCTCAAGTACCACAAGAGCAAAAAGCTGTATTAATTCAATTGCAGAAAACCATCAATAAACATTTGCCAAAAGGGTTTGCTGAAGTGATGAATTACGGCATGATTGGTTATGTAGTACCTCATAAAATTTATCCAGATGGGTATCATTGCAATCCAACATTGCCTTTGCCATTTTTGGGATTAGCAGCACAAAAAAATTTTATAGCATTCTATCATATGGGTATATATGCCGACCCTGTACTCTTGAAATGGTTTACCAATGCTTATGCAAAACAGGTTAAAGGGAAACTGGATATGGGTAAAAGTTGTATGCGATTCAAAAAAAATGCAGAAATCCCCTTTGAACTAATCGGAGAATTGGTTCAAAAAATAAGTGTATCAGATTGGATAGCTATTTATGAGCAGCACTTTAAACCGGGGACAAAAAAATCCAAATAAAAATCCCGATTACTGTGGTAACCGGGATTAGATCAATTGTAAAATGAGTATTGTTGATTATTCCATTCGTTAAACAATCAATAACGCATCTCCATAGCTGAAGAAACGGTATTTGTCTTTAATGGCTTTTTTATATGCTTCTATGGCCAAATCGTAACCAGCAAAAGCACAAGTCATGATCAACAAGCTTGTCTTTGGTAAATGGAAATTAGTGACCAAGCTGTCTGCCACATTAAATGTATAAGGTGGATGTATGAAATGATTGGTCCAACCTTCACTAGGTTTCAAGAGTTTTTGTGCTGTAAAACTGCTTTCCATTGCGCGCATCGTGGTTGTGCCAATAGAACAAATTCTTTTGCCATTTTCCTTTGCTTTATTGACAATCGCACATGCTTGCTCATCTATTTGATAATACTCTGCATCCATTTTGTGTTTGCTCAAGTCTTCCACTTCAATAGGACGGAATGTGCCAAGGCCAGTATGTAAAGTAACTTCTGCAAAACGAATCCCTTGAATCTCACAACGCTTAATCAATTCTTTGCTAAAATGCAAACCTGCTGTAGGGGCAGCTACTGCGCCTTCATGCTTGGCATACACTGTTTGATAGCGTTCCTTATCCTCTTCGTCTGGTTTGCGTTTGATATATTTAGGAAGCGGTGTTTCTCCTAAAAACTCTAACATTTTTTTGAAACTGGCATCATCATCATCCCATAAAAAACGGATGGTACGGCCTCTGCTTGTTGTGTTGTCAATGACTTCTGCCACTAATTCTTCATTGTCTCCGAAGTACAATTTGTTACCGACTCTGATTTTTCTTGCGGGATCAACAATCACATCCCATAACCGGTTAGGTTTGTTCAATTCACGAAGCAAAAACACTTCAATCTTTGCACCAGTTTTTTCCTTTCTGCCATACATTCTGGCTGGAAATACTTTTGTGTTGTTTACTACAAATACATCTTTGTCGTCGTAATAATCCAAAATGTCTTTGAAATTGCGGTTTTCCATATGTCCGCTTTTACGATCTACCACCATTAAACGGCTGTCTTCTCTTCTTTTGGTGGGGTTCTGTGCAATCAAGTTTAACGGCAAGTCGAACTTGAACTGGGATAATTTCATGTAACTAATCTTTTTAGATGATAGCCACAGCAAGTTGTTCAATCCGCCTAAGCGGAATAGGATAACTTCATGTTACGGCATGAATTTTTGAAAGTTGGCAAAAGTACAAAAAAATAGCCTATTCTCCAATTCAGGCCAACAGGCGACCGCTTAGATGTTTATGCAGGGGGATATCCACTGAACTCATAAAAGATTGCAAATGATGGGTATTTTTTACACATTCCTAAGGTTTATTGAGCCGCTTTCACCTAATTTTGCAGCACTAAAAGACCAAGCTCATCTAATAAGCGTCAGGTAAAAACAAGCCAATGATTCGGAAGTACTGGTGGAAAATATTGTCAATTGTTCTGTTGGTTTATACCTGCACCTATGGATTTTATGTAAAAGTGCCCCGTTTAGATGATCGTATGAAAGAATCCATCCGCAACTTCTTCTTTCATGTACCTATGTGGTTTACCATGATGATTTTGTTATTGGTCTCCATGATTTATTCCATTCGATATTTGCGCAATCCTACTGCAAAAAACGATGCTTATGCAGTGGCTTTTGCGTCAACTGGGGTGATTTATGGGTTATTAGGTTTGGTAACCGGTGCCATTTGGGCAAATTATCAATGGGGGAGTCCTTGGAGTGGTGATCCAAAGCAGAACGGTGCTGCCATTGCGATGTTAATTTACTTAGCCTATTTTGTATTAAGAGGCAGCTTAACCGAAGAAGACAAAAAAGGAAGAATTGGGGCTGTCTATAATATTTTTGCTTTCTTTATGCTTTTCCCAACTTTATGGATTTTACCAAGGTTAACCGAATCTTTACATCCTGGAGGGGAAGGTGCAGAGGGGAATCCTGGCATCAATGGTAAAGATATGGATGTACAAATGCGCACTGTATTTTATCCCGCCGTTATCGGTTGGACTTTATTAGGTGTTTGGATTAGCACTTTACAAATACGTTTGGCTATTTTAGTTGATAAAACTTACAATCATGACTAAATTCCGTTTTTACTCATTGACTTTACTTGGCTTATTTTTCTGCCAGTTGGCCACTGCACAAGATGTGGTAGTGGATGCTGGATTAATGAGAAGCAATGGCAAGATTTTTGTTGTGATGGCTGTAGTATTGACCATTTTATTTGGATTGTTTGCTTATCTAATTAGCATTGATAAAAAAATCACACGATTAGAGAAAGACCAATCCAATCAATAATTATTCATTATCAGATAATAACCTATAAAACGATTGCCAATGTCGAATCATCAACCGTACAGTTTCTTTCAAAGTGTTGAAAGAAGTTTTGATAAAGCTGCCAGTTTTACTAAATGGGAAAAAGGCTTGCTAGAACAAATAAAAGCTTGTAACAGCATTTACAGTATGCGCTTTCCCGTGAAAATGGATGACGGCCGCATAGAAGTGATAGAAGCTTATCGTGTACAACACTCACAACATAAGTCGCCCTGTAAAGGTGGTATTCGTTTCAGTGATGAAGTGAATCAAGACGAAGTAATGGCATTGGCTTCCTTAATGACTTACAAGTGCGCCATTGTAAACGTGCCATTTGGTGGCGGAAAGGGTGGTATCAAAATCAACCCTAAGAAATATTCTGTTTACGAGTTAGAAAAAATTACGCGCAGATATACCAGTGAATTGGTGAAGAAAAATTTTATTGGACCTGGAATTGACGTACCTGCACCCGATTACGGTACAGGCGAAAGAGAAATGTCTTGGATTGTTGACACTTATGCTTCTTTGAAGCCAGGTGAAATTGATGCAGCTGGTTGTGTAACAGGAAAGCCTGTAACACAAGGGGGTGTTCGCGGCAGAAAAGAAGCTACAGGCTTAGGTGTGTTTTTTGGGATTCGCGAGGTATGTAATATGCCAGACGTGATGCAAAAATTAGGCTTATCTGTTGGCGTTGAAGGCAAAACAGTGATTGTTCAAGGATTAGGTAATGTGGGCTACCATAGCGCTAAATTTTTCCGTGAGCATGGCTCTAAAGTCATTGCCATTGC
>JAIXYL010000087.1 GCA_027490265.1 Sediminibacterium sp. | reverse complement strand
TATACAAATGGATATTATTTTCGCGTTAATCATAAAAATGAATTATTACTGGTTAATGCAAAAGGGAATAAACTACGAAAAATTATTGACCTTCAGCCTTCTAATGATGTCATAAGAGCTACTAAAGCAATTTTCATCAATAGTCAAAATTGTTTGATTAGCAGTGGCTATGAGTTGCTCTTGGTAAATACGCAAACATGGCATGTACAACCAATTCATAATATATCAGGCAATAATTTAATTAGCACTGGTAAAATCATGGATCTCTATAAAAATAGAGCAGGACAGGTATATATGGCCACCAATTCTTCTGGTATTTTTTCAATCCCTATTCAATTCAACCAATTCAGTTTATTTAGAAGTAGTAAACCTCAAAACAATTTTATTCGCTCTATTTTTCATGATGCTAGCACCCAAAAAACTTATGCTGGTTTATACTTTAATTCTGTAGCAGTTTTCAATGACAACGGAATAATTGATGAACAAACAACCAATAAATGGCAAAGCTTATTTAAGGCCAAAAAAATTACTGTAGTCAATAAGGTAGATAAAATAAGTTTGCATGAATGGATCATTTTTGCCAACGGAAATCAGTTTTTTTATTTTAATGAGGATAAAGCAATTTTTAAAAAGATTCCGCTGATAGCTCCATTGGGGTTTGATTCTAGTTTATTTGCGAAAAATGATTTTTCTAGTTTTGCAAATATTGAACGAATAGGAGAGGGGAACTATATATTGGTGTATTTGCGACATATTTTGCAAATACAATACAAAGATGGTGTGTTCTATTCAACAAAGTTTCTTCAATCCCTTCAGAGTAATGAAGGAATTTTTATAGATAAAAATCAACATATTTTTATTGGTAATGAGGGATATATTGATGAATATTCAAAAAGTTGGAAACTTTTGCAGCGCTTGCGATTACCCGAATTAATTCAGGTAAAAGCCATTACCAAAGACCAGAATGGCTCATTATGGATTGGTACTCGTAAAGGTATTTTCATCTATAAGAATAATCAATTAGTGCAAAGAATTACTGAGCAAAACGGATTGTTAAATGAGTTTGTTTATGCTTTGCATTCTGATAAAATGGGATTTATTTGGTGTTCAACCAATAAGGGATTGACGAGTATTAACGCCAATGATTTCTCTGTAAGTACATTTACCAAATATGATGGATTGCAAGATGATGAGTTTAATTCTGGTGCAATACACGTAGATGAAAGTGGCAAAATTTATTTTGGTGGGATTAATGGAATTTCTGCTTTTTATCCAAAAAATATTCAACAGATACAACCAAAGAAAAAAGTACAGATTATAGAAGTTAAAGGTAATGGCACACCTTTATATTCATATTTACTAAATGGTACTAACCAATTAGTGGCCGAAAACAATATCAATAATTTTGTATTTTATTTCTCTGCATTTGGACTCAACCCTGCTTCAGATATTTATGAATATCGGGTTAATAAAGATATTAGTTGGGTGCCTATTCGAGCTCAAAATTTCTTCAATCTTTACTTGACTGGAGGTATGCATGAAGTCTTTATTAGAAAATTGAATCAACCAGAAACAGAAACCGTATTTCGACTTCAAGTTCGACTTCCCTTTTATCGTCAATTATGGTTTATTTTACTGACTGGTTTTTTATCATTACTATTGATTGTAATCGTCATTAATAAACGTCAAAAAGCCATAATTCAACAAAAAGAACAATTGCTTCAGCGAGAAAAAGCGTTACAATTAGAAAGGGAAAGAATATCACGCGAACTTCATGATAATTTGGGAGCTCATGCAAATATTATTTCCTATCATACGCAACAATTGAGCAATAAAGACCAACTTAGTGTTGATGCGGCAAATACGAATAGTACATTTGGTAAAATAAAATCCTCTGCAGATGAGATCCTACTTTCATTACGTGAAACGGTATGGGCACTCAATCAAACTAAAATTACATCGAGAGAAGCATGGATTCGATTTCAAAATTTTATTTTCAGATTACAAGATAGTTTTCAAAACATTCATTTTGTATTGGCAGATATTAATTCAATGCCTGAATTTGAAGTTGAATATCAACAAGCTGTTCATTTAATTCGCATTTTACAAGAAGCAACCAATAACGCAGTAAAACATGCAGTGGCTTCGATTATTACGATAGATATTGAACAACAAGAACATGGGTTTGTCATTCATCTGAGGGATAATGGAGTAGGATTTAATCAAGCGGAACAGCATAAAGGAGGCAACGGGTTAGAGAATATGCAATCGAGAGCAAAAGCAGCCGGTCTTCATTTATCTATTCAAAGTGAATTAGGAAAAGGTAGTTCTGTAAGTATTCGTTATAAAAGTACCTGAATGGAGTATAGATTTTAATGAGTTATTTTAATTATTTCACACCATGATTCGTATAGCTGTTGTTGATGATGTCACTGCAAATCGCGTATTGATTAGGGAGAAATTGCTAAAGTCTAATCAATTCTCTCTTACGATTACCGCTGTTGACGGAGTTGATTTTTTGACTCAAATGAAACAGCTTGAGCCAGACAGCTATCCTGATATGGTATTAATGGATTTGGAAATGCCCAATATGGATGGAATCGCTACAATTGCAACTGGGTCCTCTCTATATCCATCAATCAAATTTATAGTGCTTACAATTTTTGATGAAGAAGATAAGATATTTAATGCAATTAAAGCTGGAGCTTATGGCTATTTGTTAAAAGATGAAAGTAGCGAATTCATAACCGATTCTTTGTTACAAATACATGACGCAGGTATTGGTCCTGTTTCACCTGGCATCGCTTTCAAAATATTGCAACTCTTACAACAGAAACATACGGTCGTTAAGGCCTCTGCCTCCACTTTGCAAAATTATTTCGATTTAACTGAACGTGAAATGGATATTGTTCAACTGTTAGCAAAAGCATTGTCTTACAAAGAAATTGGGGAACAATTGAACATCAGTGTAAATACGGCAAAAAAGCACGTCATTAAGATATATGAAAAATTGCATGTTAATACAAGGGCACAGGCTTTAAAATTGATGTATGATAAGAAATTGCTTTAGCGCTATTTTTTTAAAACGATATATGTCGGAAAATGATCGCTGAAACCACCGCGATAGTGATTGCCCTCCCAAGTGCGCATTGGATAGCCCTTGTATCTACCATTGTTTTCAATCATGAATGCTTGCTGATAAATACCAGATTGTTGATAGGTCCAAGCGTCAATTTGCGTTTTCAGTAAGCTATTAGATATGAGGATTTGATCAAAAAGTCCCCAAACATCTTTGTTTGCTAAAGTGCCTATACCTTTTTCGTACCAATTAATCCATGGATTAAACAATAGATGATCATTCATTTTGTCTCTTTTGCCAGTAGCCCCTAATACATTGATGATACTTTCGTCTGTTGGATTGTCATTTAAATCGCCCATGACTATCATTTTTGCATTTGGATGAATGGCTCTAATGGAATCAATATGTGCTTTGCAACGGCCTGCCGCCGCAGCTCTTGCGGGTGCACTTCTTTCTTCGCCGCCTCTTCTGCTAGGCCAGTGGTTCACATAAATATGTATTTCCTCCCCACTTAATTGACCCTTAACATATAATATATCTCTAGTGAAATAAGCTTCCTTGGTATGACTGGGTAAATTGACTTCTAATGCTTGTGCTAGATACGGATGAAAGAAGTCGGGTTGATATAACAAAGCAACATCAACCCCTCGGATATCTTTTGAATCAAAATGAATGAATCGATAGCCTTTTGGACGGAGTAAAAAATGATTAACCAAATCATGCAGCACTGTATCGTTTTCAATTTCAGCAACGCCAATAATTGCAGCACCCCTTGGATGGTGTTTTAAGCCTAAATCCTTCAGTACATATGCCAATTTAAATAGTTTATTGATGTACACTTCGCTAGTATAATGCTTATCACCCGTAGGGGTAAATTCATCATCCATTGTAATCGGATTGTTGACTGTGTCATATAAGTTTTCTAAATTATAAAACCCAATCACTGCGATTTCATGGGGAGATAGTTGCGGGCTATTTAACAACAGCATTGCTAAGGCAATAATGATCCATTTCATGCAATCCAATCTAATTGGTTTTTTGCTGCAACAAATGCGTATTCACTACCACTTTTGACTATTTTAAACGGTCAAATACAACGTATTTAACACAAATATTTTTAACCATTTGGTTTCATTGATTTGACACAATAATTTTAATTGTTTGTAATGCCGCAATCTGTTGTTATGCGGACAATTGTTTTTTTATGTTGTTTGATTCATGCTGTATTATTAGCGCAACCACCTGCAAAATCAATCTGGCTTCCAAAGAAAAATCAATGGGTAGACAGCAATTTGGATAAAGAAGGTTGGAAGTATTTTCAAGATCAGTACATCAATCAAACAGACATACTGGAAGGTGAAGAACAAGCGCTCTTTGTGCCATCCATTTTGCATGCCAGTAAGGATTTGTATAGTAGTTTAACCAGCTTTAGTTTTAGCATTCGACGTTATCGAATGAAAGGGTTGAGCAGTCGATACTTTACCCAGTCCATTCAAGAAGTTTCCATGAATCAATTGTCAGATGGCAATATTCCATGGGTAAATTGGGGCGGATTAAATGAAGTAACCAGTAACAATCAATTATATACTGGCTTAAAACAAAACGATTATCAATTTGGTAATTTGGGCTCAGTCAATATCATGCAACTGAATGCCAGTCAATTATTTCCACAAACCACTTTTGCTACTACTATTTCAAATCGTAATTATCAGCAACGTTGGGCCTTTACTAAAGTATGGGCAGAAAATAAAAATGGTTGGGCCTTTGCTGGAAGCATTGCCATCAAAAAAGGGAATGGTGGCATGCTCATTTCCAATCAATTTAACGGGTTCTCTTATTTTGTAGGGGTTGATAAATTTTATAAGCGCCATTTGTTTTCATTCATCCTATTGGGTAATCGGCAATGGCATACCCGACAGTCTGCAGTAACAAAAGAATTGGTTGGGCTAAGCAGATCCAATTTGTATCAGCCAGGATGGGGATTGCATCAAGGTGTGATTAAACCCGCCAATGGACAGTTTAATCATCAACCGAGTGTGTTTCTGACACATACCTACAAATCAGTTGAAACAATTGAGCAGGCGACTACGTTTTTTTATAGCCAAGGTGAAAAATATACCACTGCCTTAGATTGGTATAATGCCCCTGATCCAAGGCCAGATTATTACAGATATCTGCCATCATTTTTTACGGATACAGCATTGGCTAATTCCGTTGCCGAACAAATTCAAATGAATCCCGCTCAATTACAAATTAATTGGGACCATTTGTATTGGGTCAATCAACATGCATCATCTGATAAGCGCGCTCGGTATTGGCTTGAAGACAGGGTAGAGCAATCCAATAAATTGGCGATGAATACCCGGTTCAAAATCTTATTGAAACCATCATTAGAATGGACCATTCAAGGACAGTTTAAACGTGAGTGTTATCAATATTTTAAAAGAGTAAGCAATTTATTAGGCGGATCATATACCATGAATTGGAATCAATTTGCTGAGGACAATTTGCCATCTAGCACTGCAATTCAAAATGATTTAAATCAGCCAGACCAAAAAGTGTTGACTTCTGAGCGGATTGGGTATCATTATCAAATGGTAATTAAAGAGTGGCTGTTCATGACACAGCTTAATTATCGACTTCCACGATTTGATTTGTTTGCGGCCTTAAAATATACTCATACCATTTATCAACGAACAGGATTTTACCGGAATGGTGTTTTTCCATTACAATCTTTTGGCCCTTCTCACCCCGATCATTTTCGAAATCTATTTGTAAAAACTGGCCTGACTTATAAAATGAATGGACGCAATTATGTTTATTTACATGGAGCCATTTCTAGCTTGCCACCATTGGTTAATGATTGGTATCTTTCTCCAAGATCTAATGCTATTAAACAGCCTAAGCAGTTCAGTGAGCAATCTTTGATGATTGAAGCTGGATATATTTTAAATGCCCCACTCTTAAAACTAACATTGAACGGGTATTTTATTCAATTGACAAAGGGAATGGATGTCATGAGTTTTTATCATGATGGTTATCGGAATTTGGTTAATTATGCGTTGAATAATTTAAGTACCCAACACATCGGTATTGAGTCGAGTATAGCTTATCAATTAACGCCAAGTTTGTCAATCAATGCGGCTTTACATATGGGCCAATTTATTTACAATCAAAGACCAACTTATGCAGTATTGGCAGATAACGAACCTTTTATTTCTGAAACAGGTATTTTGTATATCAATCGGTTCCCCTTAACTGGTTTTCCACACACTGCATGCTATACAGGTTTAGCATATAGATCCAGCAGTAATTGGATGATGAATTTGAGTGCGTCTTTTTTGGGCAAGCAATGGATTTCATTCAATCCCCTTAGAAGGACCTATGATGCCGCCCAAAATCTTGCACCAAATACAGCACAATCGGTTTTGATTCAACCAACCATATTGCCATCTGAAATGGTTCTTGATTTATCAGTTGGGTACAGTTTTCGATTAAAAAAACTGATTAATGGTAAATCATATTATCTACAATGCTTTTTGGGAATGAATAATTTAATGAATCGATCCATGATCACTGGTGGATTTGAACAATTGCGGTTTGATGTTCAGGGCGGTGATATCAACCAATTTCCCAATAAATATTATTTCAGTAATGGCCTTTTGTATTCGTGCAGTCTAAAATTTAAGTTATGAAAAATGTATTATACAGCATGGTGATTTTATACTTTGTATTGTTGGCATGTGCATGCAAACAGCAATTGGATGCTGCTCCGCCTTATACAGGTACTTCATTAAAAGTGAATACCAGCATACGTGACCTGTATACAAGTCATATCCCCGGTAATATAGAACGATTCATCAATAATGAAGTGATTACAGGTATTGTAACTGCCAATGACGAAAATGATAATTTCTATAAATCAATTGTGATTCAAGATAGTACAGCAGCCATTACCGTTCGCTTAGATGGATTTGGGTTATCAGCGATATTCCCTCTAGGCATGCGGGTCATGATTAAACTCAATGGCTTGTGGATGGGAGAATATGGTGGCATGTTACAAATAGTTGGAAGCGTTGATCGAACTAATCCATTACAGGCGGATTTAATGCCTTTGCCAGCAGCATTATTTAATCGCCACATATTTGCGGTTGGGTTGCAAACAATGCCTTCCCCTATTGATATTCGATATAACCAATTTCATGATTCATTGCAAAGTAGATTGATTAGACTCAATCAAGTAGAATTTGCAGCAGCAGATACTGCTCAGCCTTATAGTGATGCAATCAATAAAATCACAACCAGTCATTCGGTAAAGTTTTGTTCGGGTGGCACCATCTATCTGCGCACTAGTGGATTTGCCAATTTTGCTGCCCAAAAAACGCCTTCTGGCAACGGATCAATGGTTGGGATATATTCAATTTTTGGTTCTCAAAAGCAATTGGCTATTAGGGATACAAGGGATGTTCAATTTGGCAATCAACGTTGTATTCAAACCGGCCCAGCTGTTTTATTGTGGGAAGACTTTGAACAGTTTACCAACAACCAAAAATTGAGCAACGCCCAATGGCAAAATCTTGCTGAATCTGGTCAAGTTTTTTTTCAAATACAGTCGCAACAAAATAATCGATTTGTCAGTATTTCTGCATTAGGTACCGGTCAGCCTACCACCACCAGTTGGCTGGTTTTGCCGCCAGTATCGCTCAGTCAAGTAAAAAGTCCACAACTCAGTTTTTTAACGAAAGACCAATTTGACAATGGGGCAAGTTTACGAGTGATGATTTCTACCAATTATGATGGGAAAGGACAGCCTTGGAAAGCCAAATGGACTACTTTAAAAGCCAATATCGCAAATGGGTCAAGTACTGGCATTGCAGCGAATTGGACCCCATCTGGCCCAATCAATTTAAACAACTACGCTGGATTGGTCTATATCGCCTTTAAATATGAGGGCAATGATCTGAACAGTTCTGCTGCTAAAAAAAATACCAACTTCTGGGTAGATGATGTTAAAATTATTGCCCAATAGCCCATTTTAAAGGCTTTTCAGCGATTTGGCTCTAAATTTTGATTAACTTGGTAGTATGTTAACCACAACCGAAATAACGGGAGAGGAAACGCAAGACAAAAAAAATCCAAGATTCCTCATTTTGCTACTGGCTTTGTTTATCATTGCCGGTATAGGTTATAGCGCGTATTGGTGGATAACACAAAAAGAAACTATTTTACCAATTGCTGAAGAAACAATCATTACGGATGACAGTGCAAAAGCGTGGTACGAAGCACAAAAACGCATAACGGAAGCTTCTTTGGGCCTGGTTGCTGACCCCGCTACAACTCAGGCGTCTTCAATGGATTCAGTAGCCAATTCAACAGCAGTTGACTCAAGCACGGTAGAAGCTACAGTTACTTCATCAATGACTGCAAATACAGCAACAACCACTGTAACAGCGGCACCAACAACTACAACAACAGCAATATCTACTGCAGCAGCACCAACGAATAGAAGTACAGTGCTCATTACGAAAAGTTCAACCAATACCATTACTGCGCCAACTACCAGAACTACAGTGCCCATTACTAAAAGTTCTTCCCCAGTTACTACCAAAACTGTCACTGCAGATTTGCCGCCAAAAGAGGCGCCAACTGCTTTCCAGCCAGTCAAACAGAAAATAATTATTGCAGATAATATTAAACGTTCAGTGACTCGATCCAAAGAAACGGCTTATCAGGCAATTGATCAACCTTCCCCACTTTACAATGGAAGCATTCCACCCACCAACAATAAACGGCCTTTAGAACAAGCATATCGGCCCGTACAACAACGGCCAACAGTGCAAGCAAATAATTCAAATGATTATATCACTTTGTCCATCACTAGGGAGGAATTAGAAGAATTTATGCGCCAATATCCGTATCGGAAAATGACCATTCAATTTGTTGGTTATTCAAAGCCTACCGAGACAATGGAAGGCATCAAGGCTCAAATTATTCAGTTTCTGCGCCAAAATGGGTACACTGATATAGATACCCAATGGCATATTTGGTCTGATCATACCCCTGTAAAAGAAGTGCATTATGGTAAGTATGGGGCTACTGGTGCCAATTTTTATATCCCCAGCGTTCAATAATTTCCCCTTTTCTGTCAAAATTTATTCTGAACTTGATTTATTGGGTTAATCCTTGTCATCCTGTCAGCAAACCACATATTGGTACTTTCTTTGCCAAGTGATGGAAAAAGTATTGTTATGCAAAAAGGACAGATACGTGTACAGACGGAGAATATTTTCCCCATTATCAAAAAGTTCTTATACAGCGATCATGAGATTTTCTTAAGAGAATTGGTAAGTAATGCTACCGATGCTACCCAAAAAATTAAAACCTTGTCTTCAATTGGAGAAGCAAAAGGTGAATTGGGTGAATTACGCATAGATGTTCGGTTAGACAGTAAAGAAAAAACCATCACCATTGAAGACCGTGGGGTTGGGATGACCAAGGAAGAAGTAGACAAATACTTGAACCAGGTTGCTTTTAGTGGTGCAGAAGAGTTCTTAACTAAATATAAAGATGCCAGTATTATAGGTCATTTTGGGCTTGGATTTTACAGCGCATTTATGGTAGCTTCTAAAGTTGAAGTATTGACCCAAAGTTTTCAAGAAGATGCCCCTACCGTATATTGGAGTTGTGACGGAAGCCCTGAATTTGAACTATATGAAGTAGAGAAAAAACAAAGGGGGACTAAAATTATTTTGCATGTAAATGAAGAGAGTGCAGAATTTTTAGATGCTTATAAATTGAAAGGCATACTTGAAAAATTCTGTAAGTTCTTGCCCATTCCAATTTTTTTCACCGATGTGCATGCAGAAGTAAAAAAAGAAGATGATAAGGAAGTTGCAGAAGAAAAATCAATCAATAATACCAATCCAATTTGGGTTAAAAAGCCTAGTGAGTTAACCAAAGAAGATTACGAAAAATTTTATAGAGAGCTTTATCCATTTGGTGAAACGCCACTTTTCTGGATTCACTTAAACGTGGATTATCCATTTAACTTAACGGGTGTTTTATATTTCCCTAAAATTAAACAGAGCTACGAAATCCAGAAAGACAAGATACAATTGTATTGCAATCAGGTATTTGTGACTGATGAAGTAAAAGACATTGTACCTGAATTTTTAATGTTGTTGCATGGGGTAATTGACAGCCCAGATATTCCTTTGAATGTAAGTAGAAGTTATTTACAAGGCGATCCTAACGTAAGAAAAATTAATGCACATATCACAAAGAAAGTAGCAGATAAATTAGAAGAGATCTTCAAAAATGATCGTGCTGAGTTTGAACAAAAGTGGGAGAGTCTCGGCTTGTTTGTGAAGTATGGTATGATGACCGATGATAAGTTTTTAGACAAAGCCAATAAGTTTTTGGTAATGGAAAATGTAGACGGCAAATTCTTCACATTAGAAGAGTACAAAATGGCTACAGAAACCTTACAAAAAAATAAAGATGGCAAACAGATTGTGTTATACACTACCAATCCAGTTCAACAAGATGCCTATATTCAAGCTTGCAAAGCCAAGGGATACGAAGTGGTAAAGATGGAAACATTGGTAGATGCCGCTTTCTTGAATACCATGGAAATGAAGTGGGAAAATACCAGTTTTGTAAGAGTAGATGCTGATATCGTAGATAACTTAATTGATAAGCAAGAAAGCAATGAATCTGTATTGAGTAAGGACGAAACTGAACAATTGAAATCTTTATTCACTTTGCAAATCCCTGAGCTCAATGTAACTACCGAGATAAAGGGTTTAAGCACCGATTCTGCACCGGTCATTGCAACCCGTCCAGAGTTTATGCGTAGAATGAAAGATATGGGGGCTGCTGGTGGTGGTATGACTGCTTTTTATGCACAAATGCCAGATGAAGTCACTTTAACAGTCAATGGGAATCATCCAGTTTTCCAAACTATTTTAAAAGAACAAAACGAAGACATGAAAACTAAACAAGTTAGAAATTTAGCTGATTTGGCTTTATTGTCTCAAGGGTTATTGAAAGGGGCTGAACTAACCAACTTTATCAATCGTTCTGTGCAGATGATGCAGGGCGTAAATCAATCAATTTAATTTGTAAACTGGTATTGCCTTGCCATTCATTTTCATCAATGGCAAATACAATATCAACCGATTGGTTGTTTTGTAAGAGTGGAAACTTATCAGCCAAATTAAAACCGATACCAGATAAAATAGTATCATGCTGTTTCAATACAGCTCTAAGATGCAGGTCTTTCACAACTTTTGAAAAGCCTGCATCTTTTACATTTTTAGCAATAAATACAGGGCGCATATTATCTGGGCCAAATGGTTCCATTTGTTTAATAATATTGTACCATTTCATGTTGATTTCAGCAAACTTAATTTCTGTATTTATGGTCAGTTCTGGAACCAATTGTTCTGCTGTGATGGTTTTGGCTACTTCTTGTTCAAATGCTTCACTAAATGCCGATACTTTATCAACTGATAGCGTCATACCTGCTGCAGCAAAATGTCCGCCATAACCCAATAAATGTTCTTTGCATGCATGAATGGCTTCGTATAAATTAAATCCTGCAACACTTCTTGCACTCCCCGCCGCATAGTCGCCACTTTTGGTTAATACTATGGTTGGTCGATAGTAGGTTTCAATTAATCTACTTGCCACTATGCCTACCACGCCTTTATGCCAATGTTCATTGTAGAGTACAGTTGTTTTTCTGTGTTGATTGTTGGGGTCTGCTTCCAACATTTTTAAAGCTTCTACAGTAATAGAACTATCGGCTTCTCTTCTATCAGAATTGTCGCTATGTAATATATTGGCGAGACCAATGGCCAATGTTGGATCCTTTTCAATAAATAATTGCACTGCTTTTTTAGCGTCATCCATTCTGCCAGCGGCGTTAATTCTAGGTGCAATAACAAATACCAAACTGGTTAAACTCATAGGGCCCTTTGCATTCGCTAAATCCATTAATGCACGAATACCCACTGATGGATTTGAATTGACTTTTTGAATACCCCAATAAGCCATTGTTCTGTTTTCTCCGGTAACGGGTACTATGTCGGCAGCAATGGCAATGGCCACCAAATCCAAGTATTGTAAATAACTGTCTTTTGGCAATTGAAGCTGTTCGCTCAAAGCCATCATTAGTTTAAAACCAACACCACATCCGCATAATTCTTTATATGGGTATGAACAGTCTTTTTGTTTGGGATTCAATATCGCTGCTGCAATTGGAACTGTGTGATCTGGTAAATGATGATCGCAAACGATAAAATCAATGCCAAGTGATGATGCATAGGCGATAAGATCTGCAGATTTGATGCCACAGTCTAATGAAATGATTAAGGAAAACCCTTGCGATTTTGCATAATCAATGCCTATTTTGGAAATACCGTAACCTTCTTTGTATCTGTGTGGAATATAATAGTCTATTGGTTCATGCAATGCTTGCAAAAACTGAAACATGCTGGCTACCGATGTTGTACCATCCACATCATAATCGCCATATACCAAAATGCGCTCTTTGTGCTCAAAAGCTTGTAAAATACGATCGACTGCTTTTTGCATGTCTTTCATTAACCATGGACTGTGTAAATCATCTAAACTTGGCCTAAAGTAAGCTTTGGCTGCATCATAATGCGTAATGCCTCTTTGCACTAAAATTCTGCACAGGCTTTCACTAATGTTGAGTGAGGATTGTAAGGCGGTAACTTCAGTTGAATTAACTGATAATATGTTCCATCTTTTCTGCATTAATAGTCTCTATCTGTAGTATAGCGAACCAATTCTTCCAATGCGTCTCTTACAGGTGATGTTGGAAAACGATACAACAATTCTAGTGCTTCATCTCTGTATGCAAACATTTTTTCTGTAGCATAGGCAATGCCACCTAATTGTTCTACTTGCTGAATGACAAAAGCAACTTTGTCTTTCTGCGTATTCTGGTTCTTTACAATGTAAATGATCTCTTTCTTGATAGCAGGACTACAATGATTGAGCACATAGATTAAGGGCAGTGTCAATTTTTTCTCTTTGATATCGTTGCCTGTTGGTTTGCCAATATTCTTACTACTGTAATCGAATAAATCGTCTTTTATTTGAAACGCCATACCTACTTTTTCTCCAAATAAGCGCATGGTTTCAATATCAGATGGATCAGTGAATGTAGTGGAAGCGCCAGCCGAACATGCTGAAGCCAATAAGGAAGCCGTTTTGCCATTGATAATGTCGAAATAGACTGACTCACTTAAATTTAGATTTCTAGATTTCTCAATTTGTAACAACTCGCCTTCACTCATTAATTTCACCGCTTCTGATAAAATTCTTAAAACCTCATGGTCTTTGTTATTAAGCGACAGCAATAATCCCTTTGATAATAAATAATCGCCTACCAAAACAGCTATTTTGTTCTTCCACAATGCATTAATTGAGAAAAAACCTCTTCTTTCCATAGATTCATCCACCACATCATCGTGAACAAGGGTTGCTGTGTGCAACAATTCAACCAACGAAGCTGCACGGTAAGTGCTTTCATTGATGGTCCCCCCTAATCGGGCACTTAATAATACAAACATGGGTCTGAGCTGCTTTCCCTTTCGCTTTACAATGTACTGCATGATGCGGTCTAACAATGCCACCCTGCTCTTTACAGCCTCTCTAAAATGAACCTCAAATTGCTCAAGTTCGCTCGAAATAACCTTTTTTGCTAAATTCATGTTATAATTATGCTGCAATATACCCATGAAAACGACAAAATAAACTGTTAAAAGCAGCGTTTATACTATATTCGCAGTCCTAAGCTATCGTTCACCCCCTCGTTAGCAGAAATAAGTATATATATCAAAAATTAAGTACTTTTACGGCGATTATAATTAATTATTAAATCAAATATCGATTATGGCAAGCAAGAAGCTCCTTTTACTAGTTGTATTATTTGTGTCCGCACAATTTGCAGCTAATGCACAATCAGATTGGGGTTGGGATTGGAAAGACACGTCCAAAATTGCAGTGAAAAATCTGCCCCAGCACAATGAATTCATGAACAATCAGTACCCTTACCCTGCAAAACCAAGAAGTCAGTGGGAATTAGGTTTTAGCCTTGGTCCATCTTGGATCTCTGGCGATGTTAGATCAAAAACAGGTTTGGCTTATGGTGTTTCTGCAAGAAAAGCATTAGGTCATATTTTCTCTGTAAGAGGTTCTTTATCTGGAGCAACCAATTCTGGTACGCCTAATCCTTATGGTGTAGCTGTAGGTCAAGTGGCTTACAAGAATACCATGTATGCTTTAGGTGTTGATTTCATTGCTTCATTGAATACACCTAGCTACTACAGAGGGAATCCTAAAACCAATATATATGTTTTAGGTGGTTACAGCTTAGTTGGTTCTAAAGTTCAATTTCAAGGTGCTCCAGGTGCTCAACCAGGTGGCTACAATATTTTCTATGGTCAGCGTCCTGGACAAGCCAATACACAAGATGGTTTGATTACCACAATGTTTGGTGCTACCGTGAATAATAGAAAGGCTTGGGCATTAATGCATGCTTTCAATATTGGCTTTGGTGCTGCTTTCAAAGTGAGTGACAAAGTGAATATTGGTATTGAGCAAAAATTCATTTTCAGCGCTAAAGGATACGATTATTTGGATGCTTGGAAAGATGTTAGAAATGAAAGCAACGATTATTTCAGTCAAACTACCGCTCGTGTAAACATCAATATTGGTGATAACAGTAAGAAAGTTCAACCTCTATACTGGATCAATCCAAACAACTTTATCTACAGCGAATTAAACTCACCTAAGCATATGAAATTGCCTAAAGTGGTTTTACCTGATGCGGATAAGGATGGTGTAACTGATCAGTTTGATATGGAACCTAATACGCCAGCTGGTGCTCCAGTTGACACACATGGTGTATCTAAAGATACTGATGGTGATGGTGTTCCTGATTACAGAGACAAGGAGTTGTTGACTTCTCAAAAATGTTTCCCTGTAAACAATGATGGTATTGGTACTTGCCCTGAAAACCCTTGCTGCAAGGAGATCAAGGAAATGATGAGTACTATGCAAACCACTCAAAAGCCTTCTTGCACCATCAGTGCATTACCTAGTGTTCAATTTAAAGGTACAACTACCAAATTGAGCAAGGATGCAATGGTTGTTTTAAGTGCTGCTGCTGCGCAATTAAAAGCTAATCCTACATGTAATGTGAAAGTAATTGGATATGGCGCTACAAGCAAAGCTGCTCAACAACAAAGCTGGGAGCGTGTTAACGCTGTTATCAAATACTTAGTTGAAAAGCAAGGTATCGCTGAAAGCAGATTATTGTTTGTATATGCTCAGGATGGTAAAGCCAACACTGTAGATTTACAAGGTACAACTGAAGAAGGTCCTAACTCAGTTCCTGCACCTCATCCAAACTTGAAAAGCAGAAACTAATCAATAGTTGAATATGATTAAAAAAGCCCCGAAGTATTTCGGGGCTTTTTTTGGCTAATCTTAGGTTAACTATTCAATCGGTCAAAATGTAATGCCCCAAAATTTTGCAATGAACTTAATTTAAGGTCTGCTGCACCCCAACGTTCGTCTTTATTTAAACTATGGTGTGGGATAATCACACATTTCATGCGTGCTGCTTTTGCGGCAATGAGTCCATTAAATGAATCTTCAAAACATAAGCATTCTGTAGGATGACTTTGCATGGCTTCTGCACAATTCAAATAAACTTGAGGATGTGGCTTGCCATAAGGTAAGTACTCAGCTGATGCCGTTGCAGACAAATAACTGCCTATCCCTGTCATTCTCACTACTAAATCAATTAAAGCTGGCGGGGAAGAAGTGGCCAAGCCTATCTTGAAAGATTGATTGGCAAAGAATTCAAATATATGCGGCACGCCTGGCATAATCGTTGCTTTTTGCTCTATTCTACGTAAGACACCAGCAACAATTTTTTCCTCTGCCTCTGCTGCTTTAGCCATATCAATGTTAAAGTAGGTAAACCACCAATGCACAAATTCTTTGGTTCTTAAACCTGTGGTACTTGTGTACATTGCATCAGTTAATTGAACGCCAAATTGGTTAAACAATTCTGTTGCTGCTTCTTGCCATAATGGTTCACTGTCAATTAATAGCCCATCTATATCAAAAATCACCGTCGTTAATGCCATCAGTTATATTTTCTGATGCAAATGTATAATACATTCCTTATTTTGCACTGCTGGCCAATTATTATCGACATGAATTTAGTGGAGAGAATAAAGAATATACGCATTGTACGATCACTCGTTTATGGAATAGTAGGGATGGCAACTTATCCCGGCTTAACATTAATCAATTCCATCAAAATTGAAGGAACAGAGCACTTACGTCGCCTTCCTAAGAATAACGTGCTGTTCGTGAGCAATCATCAAACCTATTTTGCTGACGTTATCACATTTATCCATATTTTCTGTGCAGTCAAATGGAGAAAGGAAAATAAACTGGGATTGCCTTATTATTTATTAAATCCATTTACCAATATTTATTTTGTGGCTGCTGAAGAAACGATGAATGGTAGTTTAATCAGTCGCCTATTTAAATTAGCAGGCGCACTAACCGTTAAACGTACTTGGAGAGCAGAAGGACAGGATATTAGTAGAAACAGAGACGAATCTGATACGCAGAAAATTGATCAGGCTTTAAATAAAAGTTGGGTGATTACTTTTCCTCAAGGCACTACCAAGCCATTTGCGCCTGGTAGAAGGGGCACTGCGCATATCATCAAAAATAATCAACCAGTGGTAGTGCCTGTTGTCATCAATGGTTTTTGGCGGGCATTTACTAAGAAAGGACTCAGCTTCAAAAAGAAGGGCTCCATTTTATCGGTTCGATTTAAGGAACCATTGATTATTGATTATACACAATCTGTTGATCAAATATTGGATCAAGTAATGGAAGCCATTGAGCAAAGCAAAAACTTTATGCTCAAAGGCAAACACCATTTAATGAGTAAACTTGATAAGTAGATTAGTCCGTTTCTTTGAAGAACAACGCTTTTAATTCACTGGCATCGTCAGGCTTCATTTTTCCGGCAAGAATTAATCTTAGTTGTCTTCTTCTTAATGCGCCATCAAACAACCTTTTTTCATCTTCTGTTTCAGGAACCAATTGAGGGACTGTTCTAGGCTTTCCGTTGGGATCTAATGCTACAAACGTGAAGAAAGCTTCATTGCTTTCGTACCTGTATTGATGCAAAAGGTCTTCACCCCAAACCTTTAGATGAATTTCCATTGACGTGTTGAATGCTCTGCACACTTTAGCTTCAATATGTACAACGTTTCCCAATTTGATGGGATTTTTGAAACTTAAATTGTCAACTGATGCCGTCATGCTGGGGGTATTTGAATGTTTGCCAGCAGCAATGCCAGCGGCAATATCCATCCAATACATCAGTCTTCCTCCCATTAAATTTCCAAAAGTATTGGTGTCATTGGGTAGCACCAACTCATTCATTATTGTAAAGCTTTCGCTTGATTTTTTTGATTCCATATTACCTTAATTCAATTGCAAATATACGTTTGCAACTGTTGTGGTTTTGTTTAAATACTCGTGTGTTCTAAGCTTTGTAAAAAGCTTTGATCTACATCTGCACCTATGCCTGGCCTGTCATCTAATAATAAGGACATGCCTTTGTATGTAGCGCCTCCAATCACCGGATCAATTTTATGACCTAATAAGCAAGTGTCTAAGTCGAAAAATTGAATATTGGTTTTAGCCATAGCAAAATGCACTTTAGCACTTAGGGCAACCCTACTTTCTAACATGCCCCCCATCATGCATGGAATTTGCTGTGCTTCAGCAACCGCATTGATTTTAATGGCTTCTAAAATACCGCCACTTTTCGCAAATTTAATATTGATGGATGCGCAAGCTTTGTGTTTGATTAATCTGATGGCATCATGATGTGTATATACCGACTCATCCGCCATAATCGGAATTGGCGATAATTCACAGAGAGTAGGCAGATCTTCATCGTGATAAGTCCGCATGGGCTGTTCACAAAACTCTATATCATATTGGCCCAAAGCAGTTAAGGCTTTTACTGCATTTTCGTAGGTCCAGCCCTGATTGGCATCAATTCTGATTTTAGCCGATTGTCCTATGGCCATGCGAATGGCTTTAATCCGTTCAATATCGGTTTCTGGGTCTTTGCCCAATTTTACTTTGATGGTGGCAACACCTTGCGATACAAATGTTGTGGCTTGTTTTGCCATTTCTTCTGGGGAATTGATTCCGATCGTTAAGTCGCTAACAATTGGTCTTTGACTGCCCCCTAAATAAGCATAAAGCGGCTGCCCTGCATGTTTGGCTGCTATATCATATAAAGCCATATCGAATGCACTTTTGGCTGTATAATTACGCGCGGTGAATTGATCTAATTCCAGCAGCCTATTGGCAATATCTAGTGGATTTTTATGTTTGAGAATTTGGGCAAATGCTTTACCCATTTCATAGCATGTGGCTTGCGTTTCGCCAACAATCATTGGAAAAGCTGAACATTCACCAATCCCCGTAATACCGGCATTGGTATGGATATAAACCAATAAATTTTGTGCATAATCCATTGTACCCGTTGCAATGGTAAATGGTACCATTGGGATGGAATATCGGTAGAGGTCAATTGAAGTAATTTGCATGCACAAATGTCATTTTTTATTGGTAATAGCGTTCACATTTCTTCCAATAACTAAAAAAGCTTCCAAAATATTGATGCACTTCTGGGAAGAGCCAATGCCTTGGATCCTTTGTGCCAGTATAATGTGCATTTATTGGATGTTCTTTAAATATAATATTTGCTGAAAGTGCCATGGTTTTTAACAGCTCAAACTCTGCTACCACAATTTGAATGTTGGGAATATTTTGGGTAGCCAAATCTAAAATGAATTGGAGTACTTTTTGGCTAATTGGATAGGCATTAAAATGACTAGGCTCTAATAATAAAATACGATTACCTTCTTTGTCTTTATGCCAGTTTGGATCTAGATTATAACTGTTATACACATAAATTGGCTTTTGGATGTCAATCAATGGAGGATTGGTTCTCGGAAGTGTGGTGGTTAATGCAAATGGTTCAATATTGCTTAATGCCTGTGGAACCGACATTTCAGGTAACGCTTCATAGCTGCAATCAAGATATGTATTGCGTTGTTGACTGCCAGTATATTGGTTGATATTCGTTTGATTGGCGTAATATTTTTTACTACTAAAACTGCCAGCTACCCATTGCCAACTCAACATATTGCTCGCTAAGTCGCCGTCAAATAAATGGTAATACATCCATTTGGATGGTGCAAACCAATGCGACTGTGCTATATTACACGTTAGCATAGCGGTGTACATTCTAGCATGATTGTGCATATAACCCGTTGCATACATGCTTTGGATGGATTGATCAATCCCTTCAATGCCCGTATTTGCTTTGATCAATTGACTGGGTACTGCGTGATGCAAAACATTGGCCTGCGGATGTTTTAAATCGGTAAAAATTGTTTCACCTTGGTGTTGCCATACCCTTTGAAAAAATTCGCGCCAGGCAAGTTCTTGTATCAGCTTTTCAGAAATATACCTTCCAAACTTTGGTACAACGATGTCTTTAATTTGCGGTAAAGCAATTACACCTCTGGAAATATACGGTGACAAATAAGTGACGGCTCCAGATAGATAGTTCCTGGTCTTTTCATATTGTTTCGCATCTATTTGATGGATGCGTTCAATGATTGCCTCGTAGTTGGTAGGAAATTGTATCATACATCCATTTGTTTTAAGAAACGTTCAGCATGGTTTAAGTGCTGCGCTTGTTTTTCCTTAGACATTTTATCAAAAGTTTTAACCAACATGCCTAAGCGTGGGTTGCTCAAAAAAAACGACCGATGCACATGCATGAATCGCCAAAACAAACCATCCCAAATTTCTTGCCAAGGGCCTTTGGTGTAATTACTCATTTTCAAAATATAGTTGCTGCCGCTGATATATGGTTTCGTGGTCATTAATCCGCCATCAGCAAATTGTGTCATCCCATAAACATTGGGCACCATTACCCAATCATAGGCATCCACGTACATTTCCATAAACCATTGGTATACTTGATCGGGATCAAATTCACAAAGCAACATAAAATTGCCGATGATCATTAATCTTTCAATATGGTGATTATAACCACTCTGTTGTAGTTTTTGAATCGCGTCATCCAAAGGCAGAATCCCGGTTTTGCCATCGTAAAATGCTGTTGGAATTTTTCTTGTAAAGCCCCAGTAATTTTTTGTTCTTTGTTGACTGCCAGCTCTGGCATAAACCTGATAAATGAATTCTCTCCAGCCAAGAATTTGTCTAATAAATCCTTCTAATGAATTCATTGGAATGACATTGTTTTGGGCGTGTAGTAATGCTTGGTCAATCACTTCTTGGGGAGTGATTAAGCCAATATTCATGAGTGGACTTAATACACTGTGGTGTAATACAGATTCCCCTAATACCATTGCGTCTTCATATGCACCAAATGCAGTAAAACGCTGTTGAAAAAATTGTGTCATCCATGTTCGGGCAGATTCAAAACAAATGGGGTAGTAGCCAGATACGCCTTGCTTGTAAAATGGGGCTTCTTTACTACCAGGGTTGTTAGGAAAATGCTTGGTCACATAGTCAATAGCGGCTTTAATCAATCCGTTCGCTTCCATTAATTCAAACTTGGGCGCCTGTGCATTTTTAGGAAATTTTTCGCGGTTCTCTGAATCAAAAGTCCATTTACCGCCTACTGGTTGTTGGGCTTCCGTCAAAAGTATCTGTCTGCTTTTTCTTTGCCAGGTATAAAAATCAGTTTGGAAAAAGGTTTTTTTCTTGGAAAAAAAATCATCGGTACTGTTGACTGTATTTAAAAAAGCTGGTGTATCTACAATAGTGAGTTGAAGCCCACTTGCTATTGCCGCTTTTTTTAAACGCTTGCTTAACCAATTATCTGTTGGGTCCGCTACCGTAATTTGGGTAACCCCTTTTTTGGCCAAATGGGGGATTAAAGCTGTTACATTGGCAATAGCTTCCGTTGTATTCACATAATGCACAGTATAGCCTAATTCGCTGAGGTAGGATTGGTATTGTTGCATACTCGCTCTATGCAATACAAGTTTTTGAAAATGAAATGGGTACTGTTGAAAAAATAACCATTCTTCAATCAAAAAAACTGGATGGCCTCTCTCTAAAGCAGGATGATGTTTAAATAACTGATGCGGAAAAACCAGACTGACATTTTTCATAAAGACTTTACAACAAAATGGATAACCTATTGTTGTACTTAAAATAGTTTAATGGAATCTTTAAAAGGAAAAATTGTATTAATCGCTGGTGCAACTGGTGGTGTTGGATCACAAGTTGCTAAACAAGTAAGTGCCAGTGGCGGTATCGTATATATTACGGGACAAAATGCCGAGAAATTGGCTGAAGTAGCACAACAAGCAAATATACCCAGCAGCCGTTGTTTTCAAATGGATATTACCAACGAAAACGCGGTTAATGAAACAATTGGCCAGGTTTTGGCGCAAACCAATATCATTCATATTTTGATTAACGCCACTGGAATTGGCATCATTAAATCGATGGATACGTTGAGTGGTGAAGAATT
>JAIXYL010000060.1 GCA_027490265.1 Sediminibacterium sp. | reverse complement strand
GTCCTTTTTTATTAGTTTAATTTTGTCTTTGTCAAGTTGAAAATGATTAGTTGCTGTCCAACTCCAACTGTCGCCTTCTCTCAAATTCATACCGCTTGCTTTAAAGAAAACTAAAATATCGTTACCCTTAACAGTAAGTGTGATTTCGTCAAAAGTATCTTGAATTGTCGCACCGTCTGGTGTTGTTGGGCAGTTGTCAGATTTAAGTTCTTCTAACACCTTTTTATCGTTTTTAAACATTTGTCTTAGAAAACCCAAATGTCTGTCGGAACATTGATAGCCCAAATTTAATGCAGTCAATATTTTGCATTTTAAATTTTTTCTGTCGTCTGTGTTGTCTCCATCCCAATTACATTCGTTACCGATGAAAGTGGCAACATAACCTAATGCTGCTCTTTCATGATCTGAAATAGTTTTACAAAATTCTTCATTAATTTGAATAGAGCCGTTAGTATCACGGTTTAAAAATGTTACCGTTTTACCCGATTTACTGCTTGTTTGTCCACAAGAAGCAAGAAAAACCATTATTGCTATGTATAAATTTATTCTCATTCTATCGTCTTTTAGGGTTGCCTATAAAGGTCGGGGCTTTGCGAAGGTGGCGGTTCGGGCTATTATATTTTGTCAAATATTGCCGTTTAAATATTTTGATTAGTTCAATCTGTTCTACTAATTTAAAGTCCAAGCATATATCTTACATTTTCATCTTCTAAAAAGTATTTATATGTACCATCTTCGTTTGTCTTTCTACCCCATTTTTCACCAATGTACCTTATTAAAACCTTTTTTCGTTTTGGATAAGCCGTCAACAGCAACCCATATTCTCCCCCGTGCTTAATATAAAATTGGTCGTTGGCAACGGCGTAAAGAGGTATCAATATACTTGAAGCTAATGAAGTTATTGCTTCCATTTCCTGCATCGTGAACAACTGTTTTAACTTTTCACCAAATTCCTTGTATTTATAGTTTTGTTTAGAAAGCATCATTAATTTCTCTGTTTTATCATTGGGCAATCCTAATTTAATTAAGCTATCAATGGATGCTTGTCTTATAGATATTTCATCTCCAAAGGGCAATGAACGAATACTTGCTGCATAACCATATAAGCCATTCATTGTATTTACTAACGGTATTTGAAACATAAATTCACACCATTTCTTTGAAAGTACTTTTTTCCCTTTCCATTCTCCAAAGTTGCAAAGCATTTGTCCTACTTTCATCAAGTCACTAGCACTTAACCATAAACCATCCATTCCTAAGGTATTACCTGCCTCGTCTGAACTCCATTTATAATTATTTATTTCAAGTTGCTGAAAGACATTTTTCTGAATAAACTGTTCTAATGTTTCTCCAGTTACCTTTTGCACTATCCCTGATATAATATTTATGGCCTTATTATTATAAAAGTAAACTATTCCAGGTTCGCTACTAAGAGAACTGTTCAGGGCATACTGTACAAAATTGGTTTGGGTTTCTAATTCTTTACCTCCTTTCATTGCAGATATACCAGATGTATGTTGTAGAATATGGCGGATCGTTATTTTACTTTTTAAAGAGTCAGATTTCCATTCCTCAAAATATACAGAAACAGGTATTTCTGGATTTGGTAAAAGTTTCTTGTCTATGAGAATTCCAATAGCGATTGAAGAAAATACTTTTGTTATAGAATAGATTCTATAAATATCATTTGGTTTACCAGCAAAAGTTACATCAGCTATCACTGTATCATTTATTGAAACCATCAATCTGTCAGATTTATTGGTTTTATTGATAGCAATCAATTCCGATAACAAATTATTGTCATATGCTGGTTGTCCAATTGAAGAACCATTCATCAGAAAAATAAAACAGATAAGTATAACAATATTTTTCATTGTAAATATTTTAATGTCTTAACTATTAGACAGTGTGACTAAGCCTGACTGCAAACATCCATAGTTTAACCCAGTATAGAAATTATCGTTCCTGCTGCTGGCTTGGCTACATAAACTTGAATAGCTAAAAACCATATTTCGTAAAGCCTATTGTTGGATGCAGTATACTTTGTTATGCGAGCGTTTTTAAAATCGCCATTCCTTCTTCCCATTTCGTATGCCCCGAAACTGCATTGATATGTCCCGCGTTACCGATATTTATAAATTCACTTCCCCAATTGTCTGCAAATAATTTAGCTCTGTCCAGTGAAACCCAAATATCATCTGCACTTGCTACAACGATTGTCTTAAAATTTATTTTATCCAGTGGAATTGGTGCAAAACCTGTCGCTGGAAAAGTATATTGTGGAGCTTCAAGGTCGCTCGGCGCTACAAGCATTGCTCCTTTAATTTGTCTTTTGTGTTTTGTAGCCCAATGTGCAATTGTTGAGCAACCTAAACTGTGGCCAATAAGCACAACAGTTGAAAGATCAAACTCTAAAACTTTCTTGTCAATGGCTGCAACCCATTCTTCACAAATTGGTGCGTCCCATTCTTGCTGTTCAATTCTATAAAAGTTCTCGCCAGAATTTTGAAAGTAAGTCTGCCAATGTTCTGGCCCAGAATTTCCAAGTCCTGGTACAAGTAAATAGTTAGTCATTTATTGTTAATATTTTTTCCGCTTTAAATATTAGAATGCTTTCTGATCAACTTGCATAAAACCCCTTTTTGTGCATTCGTATTTTTCTACTCAATTTTTATAAATTCTAAAGGTCGTTCTTGTGTTAAAATTAGCTTGGATACCTTTCCGTTTTCAAGTACAAAATTAGCAACAGTTTTAATTCTTGTAATGTCGGGCAATAAAAAGTTTGTTTCTGTTAAAGCCATAAACATTAAGTAAGAGCCTGTTCCATTTGAAAGATCGCCATAAATTCTGCTATTTGCTTTATAAATTTTAATACTTACATTATAATTGTCATTTTTATAAGTACCAACATATTTGTTGAGGATATCGTCATTAAGTTTAAGTTCTTGTACGTTTAGTTCTGTCTTAATACCCAAAATTATGTTTGCAATGCTTTGAAGGAATTTGGCTTCGTTGTCTTTGTCGCTGTTAAGTAAGCAGGAAATATAAATATCTTGGTCGGGATAATAAATTGCCGTTGCTCTGAAGCCATCAATTGCTCCGCCGTGTCCAATTGAATTGGTGCCATTTTCATTTCTTATAAAAAAACCGTAGCCATAATCAATTTGTTGTCCATCTGCAAGTTTATAACGCGTTATAGCTTTTAAAAGGGTTTCCTTTCTTATGATTTGTCCATTATAAAGCGCTTGATGCAATTTGTATAAATCACTTACGTTGCTTAAAAGTGCTCCTGCACTGTAAACAAGTGACATACTTATAAAATCGGCATTCCAATAGTTTCCATCTGAATATGAATAGCCACTAGTCCTGTTTGGAATTATTTGTGTTTGGTTCTCGTAATACGTTGAGTTAAGTCCTGCCGGTTGAAAAATATACTCCTTTAAATATTGCTGATAAGTTTTGCCACTTACTTGCTCAATAATATAACCTAACAAAAAGTAGTTAGAGTTGCTATAATTGTATTTTGTGTTTGGCTCAAATTCTAAAGTTAGTTTGTCAAGGCTGTCAATAATAGTCTTTATAGGAAAATCTACCCTAATGGCGTTTGGAACTTTTGCGTCAAGTTGTTCATAGCCTTTTATGCCAGATGTATGTGTTAATAGGTTTTCAATTGTAATGGTCTTTCCTTTAAAATGAAAACCTTTTATAAATTTCTGAATGCTGTCTGTTAAGGAAATTTGTCCTTTGTCAACTAATTGCAAAATTGCTGCTGCAGTAAACTGTTTGGTAATTGAGCCAATTCTGAAAACCATTTCAGGTTTTACAGTAACGTTTAATTCAAGGTTGGCATTTCCAAATCCTTTTTCATAGATAATTTGTCCCTTTTTAGTGATTAAAACTTGGCAACCTGGAGCAAAGTTTTTTAGGTTGTCGCTAATAAAATTATCAACTTGCTTTAATAATTCTTTGTTTTGCTTACTCTGTCCAAAAGTTAAAGTTGCAATAGTTAGAAGAAATAATATTTTTGTAAGTCTCATTTGAAATGTAGGGGCTATTAGTATGACGGACAACGTTTTTGGGGCTTTATAATGGGGCGGGTTTCTATTTTTTCTTGATTTTAGATAGTGTTTGTCCAATGGATTTAGTCGGTTTGTTCATATCCTTTATTGCAAATTCAATAGCTTCTTTTATCAATGCTTTTACTTTTGCATTTCTATAATCAGTAGGTTTCTTTACGTCAATGTGGCGAATTAAATTACCTGTTCCTGTCAAAAGCTTATTAGGGTCTTTCAAAAAGGTTCCTTTGTTAAACCCCAGGTTTAGGTGGTTTGTGTAAATTGGTAACATACAAAAAGCGTCCGATAGCTTATCTGATATTGAAAATACTGCTGTTAAGGCGTGAGTATGATAAACCAATTCATTGCTGTCAGGATACAATTCCAAAATATATTCTCTCAGGTCTTTAAACAAGTCAATAATTTCTTGGTCTTTAAAGTCCAAGAAAAATTGAAAGTCTGGATGGATTGGTCGTTTTGTTTTCATCTAGCTAAATTGACTTATTAC
>JAIXYL010000023.1 GCA_027490265.1 Sediminibacterium sp. | reverse complement strand
GGGGATTGGATCATTCAAGTTAAACTGAAAGATCCTGTTTACTTAGCTAGATCCTTGTGGTTTGCGTTGGCTGGCTTAGCGGTATCTGTCATTTTTTCTTTGTTAATGCTTTGTAAGCATAAGCCTATGAATCAATAAAATAGTCACTTCTTGCATAAAAAAATCCCGATTAATCGGGATTTTTTTATTGGCGTTGGATATTCATTATTTTGATTGCTTAACATATTTCTCCAACCATTGAAACTGTTCCCAAAGTGTGTGCAACACATTTTCTTTTCCTCTGTATCCATGGGCTTCATAGGGCAGATAAACAAATCTTACAGTGCCGCCATTGCCTTTGATGGCAGCAAACAAACGCTCGCTATTAATAGGGAATGTACCTGTGTTGTCATCGGCTTCTCCGTGAATTAAGAGGATGGGCGTTTTAATTTTATCAGCATAACTGAATGGACTCATTTGATAGTACAAGTCTGGGGCTTGCCAATAGGTTCTGTCTTCATTTTGAAAACCGAATGGCGTCAGTGTTCTATTATATGCGCCGCTTCTAGCAATACCCGCTTTAAACCAATTGGTATGCGCCAATAAATTTGCTGTCATAAATGCGCCATAACTATGACCACCAACAGCCACACGGTTTTTATCAGCTACGCCAAGTTCTGATAAATAATTAATAGCCGAAGAGGCATTGAGTTTTAATTGTTCAATGAAGTTGTCATTCGGTTTTTTGTCTTTACCTGCTGCAACAATGGGCATTTCAGCATTGTCTAGCACCGCATAGCCTTGTGTGACATAATAAATGGGTGATCCCCAGCTTAGTGTTGTAAATCTGTCTTTGCTTCCTCTAATTTGAGCTGCATCTGCTGCGGAGTTAAATTCTCTTGGGTAAGCCCAAATGATTAATGGCAATGGGCCTTTGTCTTTAGAATAACCACTTGGTAAATAAAGGTCTCCTGTTAAATCAACCCCATCAGCTCTTTTGTATTTAATTTTTTCTTTGCTAACACCTTCCAGTGCTGGATATGGGTTGGTGAAATTTGTAATGGCTTTGTCTGCCATGCGGAGTTTTAAATTTTTGATATAGTAATTAGGCACTTCTTTTTGGGATTCCTTTCTACTCAAAAGCACCAAATTATTTAAGTCTAATACATCAACTATGTATTCGTATACCCCTTCATTACATCTCCAAATAATGTCGTTTTGTTTTGTAGTTAAGTCAAATTTAGCTAGAAAAGGTAAGTCTCCTTTTGGTGAAGACCCTGTTGTATTATTCATGAGTAGTTTAGTGCCATTCTCAATGGTGGTGATCACATTTCTGCCATATTTATTTTTGCTTGTTACAGGAGAGCCAGGGTTATTGTAGGCGTCTGTTTGGTTTCTTTCTAAAAGCAATTCTAAACTGCCTTTAGATGGATTGAAAATATTCACACGGGTCAATTGTTTACTCCTTGAAATTTCGCTAACCAATGCAATGGTTTCATTACCCCAGGTTGTACCCCCATACCTTAATTTGGTTTTAAATAGTACAACCGGGCTTCCGTTAAATGGTGCACTCAATGCGTAAATGGCATCTCTGAATTCCACTTGTTTTTTTATCAAACCACTGTCTAAGGGTTCTGCCCATGTAATGGTTGCTGCCTCGTCATCCCTCCAATCAAAACGACTTGGTACATTTTGGGTATTGTCATAACCTGAAGGCGTTCCTTCAGTTGAAGGTAGGTCTGCTAACAGTTTGATGAGCTTACCTGTGAGATCAGTAATGACCATTTTTGAGGGGAACCCGTTGGCGGTAACCAAATAAGAAAATGGTTGTTGAAGCTGTTTTTGTAGTAGATATTTTTTATCAGGCGACAAACTGAAATTACTGATAATGGCTGGTTTGCCCAATAAGGTTTCAACCCCATTTTTATTTAAAACCAGTTGCGATGTTGCATAAAACTGAAATAATTGTTCATCGTATGGGCTTTTAATTAAGTCTTGATAAGTAGGGCTGGGAGCAGCTTTACCCAAATTCTGTTGAATCGTAGGTCCTTTTGGCGTAATAGGCCGTTTAGGTGCATTACTGGCAATTGAAATGGTTGATTTGAATAGTATGGTTTGATCATCAACCCAAGTATAAGGTATGCCTAAAACGCTGTTCAAAGACTTTTTACTGATCAATTGCGCTTTTTTTGTGGCAACATCAATGACATATAATTCTACTTTATTGCCACTGGTATGTGTAAATGCAATTTTAGTTTCAGATGGATTCCAACTCACGGCACTTGCCAACAATTGGTTGGGTAAGCCAATAATTGGAAAGGTTTGATTGTCTTTCAGCTGTTTTAAAGAAAAATTATTAATATAGGTTTGTCTGCTTGGAGAAAAATTGTTTGGATTTAATCTCAACCCCGCTACTCTTATTTCTGGCTGCCCTAACTCTTCAACAGTGGGATATGAATTTCTTTCTGATAAAAGCATCCAAGCGCCTTTACTATCGATGCTTACGGATGGGGTTGGTTTAGCCAATAACAAATCTTCAATGACTTTTGGCGGTACTTGATAACTGGCTGCATCTTGTGCGATGACATTTGAGCACAGGGCCAAGCCAATGACCACATTAATCAGTTGTTTGAGCAGTTTCATGTGTAAATATTTATGTTAGCAAATCAATAGCACTCAAATTAGGCATAAATCAGTCTAAACATATCGGTATGGCGTGGTTCTTAAAAAAATATTTGTGGGTATAGACTTGGCAACTTAGTTTTGCATGCAAATGAAACAAAACCAAATCATACACCATCATCATATTATACCCATTGGGTAGGTATTGGTGTATTGATCAACTTATAATTAAACACTGAGCTTACCGAATGGTAAGCTTTTTTTTTGCATAAACCATTAACATAAATCAACAGTAATATGATTACCAATAACGAACAAAGCAAATTGAGATTAGCCATTCAAAAAAGTGGCAGGTTGCACGATGATTCCATGCGATTGTTGAAGGAATGTGGGATTGATGTGAGTAACGGAGTCAACAAATTAAAGGCTGAAGCAACCAATTTTCCGATTGAACTGTTCTTTTTACGCGACGATGATATTCCACAATACGTAGAAGATGGGGTAGCAGATATTGGCTTTGTTGGTGAGAATGTAGTTTTTGAAAAAAATAAAAAAGTCAATATTGTTGAAAAGTTGGGCTTTGGAAAATGCAGATTAAGTATGGCTGTTCAGCGTAATGAGCAATATTCAGATGCCAGCTTTTTGCAAAACAAAAAAATTGCCACGAGTTACCCTGTCATCGTTGGTAATTTTCTAAAAGAAAAAGGGATTGATGCTGAAATTCATGAAATCAGTGGTAGTGTAGAAATTGCGCCAGGAATTGGATTGGCTGATGCTATTTGCGATTTAGTAAGTAGTGGCTCTACTTTGTTTATGAATGGGTTAAAAGAGGCGGAAGTGATTTTTGAATCACAGGCAGTGTTGATCAAACAAAATGGATTGAACCTGGCGCAACAACAATTGTTAGACAGACTTGTTTTTAGAATTCAATCGGTTAAAAAAGCAAAAAACAATAAATATATTTTGTTGAATGCCCCAAACAATCAATTGGATGCAATCATCAATTTATTACCGGGCATGAAAAGCCCAACGGTGTTGCCTTTAGCTACAGAAGGATGGAGCAGTGTACACAGCGTATTAAATGAAAACGATTTTTGGAATATTATTGAACAGCTTAAAGCTGCTGGGGCGGAAGGAATTTTAGTAGTACCTATTGAAAAAATGATTATCTAATTTACTATGACCATAATTGAGTATCCGGAAAGAAGTAGTTGGTTGTCTATCACAGAAAGACCAGTCCATGATCAATTTGCATTTAACGAAAGGGTATTGTCCATTATCAATGAAGTAAAAGCGAAAGGGGATCAGGCGGTTCAAGCTTTTACCAGTCAATATGATAAAATTGACTTGATTGAGTTTAGCGTCACTGCCGATGAAATCAATGCAGCGAATGCAGCCATAAACCCTGCATTAAAAGAAGCCATCAATATTGCTGCAGCAAATATTAAGCAATTCCATTTATCGCAATTGCACGATGAAGCCATTGTGGAAACAATGCCTGGCATTAATTGTTGGCGTAAAGCTGTTGGGATTGAAAAAGTTGGGTTGTATATTCCTGGCGGCTCAGCTCCACTGTTTTCTACTATATTAATGTTGGGGATTCCAGCTTCAATTGCTGGTTGTAAAGAAGTTATTTTGTGTTCGCCGCCAAATCAAGAGGGAACTTTGCGTCCTGCCATTATTTATGCGGCACAAGTAGTGGGCATCAAACAAATTTTTAAAATAGGCGGGGTGCAGGCTATTGCAGCAATGGCATTTGGCACTGCTACTGTTCCGGCAGTATACAAAATATTTGGACCGGGGAATCAATATGTGACTGCCGCTAAACAAATGGTGCAATTACATGGTGTAGCCATTGATATGCCTGCAGGCCCAAGCGAAGTATGTGTATTAGCAGATGATTCAGCTGTGCCTGCATTTGTGGCAGCAGATTTGCTCAGTCAAGCCGAACATGGTGCCGATAGCCAAGTATTATTGGTAAGTACTTCATTGAAACTGATTAACGCAGTCAATGACTGTTTAGCCGAACAATTAAACCAATTACCTCGAAAAGCAATTGCAGAAAAGGCTTTGAACAACAGTCGTTCTGTTTTGATGCACCGTATGGAAGACGCCATTGATTTGGTCAATGCCTACGCAGCAGAACACCTTATCTTGGCGTGTAATCAAGCTGAAACAATCGCCAACCAAATTATTAATGCAGGCTCTGTGTTTATTGGCAATTATTCTCCAGAAGCTGTTGGCGATTATGCCAGTGGCACTAACCATACTTTGCCAACCAATGCCTATGCAAGAATGTACAGTGGGGTTAGCTTAGACAGCTTTGTAAAAAAAATCACCTTTCAACAACTCACTAAGGAAGGGCTTCAGTCAATTGCCACAACTGTTGAAACAATGGCCGATGCGGAAGGCTTAGCCGCGCATGCTGAAGCTGTTAGAATTCGTTTAAAATAAATAACAAGATGACATTTAATTTAGCCAAACTGATCAGACCTAATATACAGGAATTAAAGCCCTATTCATCTGCCAGAGATGAATTCAGTGGAGATGCCAAAGTCTTTTTGGACGCCAATGAAAACAGTCTTGGGTCTCCTTTGCATAAATGGTACAATCGTTATCCAGACCCTCATCAAGTAGCGATTAAGCAAAAACTGTCTGCCATTAAAGGCATTGCACCAGAACATATTTTCTTGGGTAATGGCAGTGATGAATGCATTGATTTGCTGTACAGAAGTTTTTGTAATCCTGGTAAAGACAATGTCATTATTTGTCCGCCAACTTATGGTATGTATGAAGTAAGCGCAAATGTTAATGATGTGGCTTTACGTAAAGTGCCATTGCTGCGAAATTATCAATTAAATCTACTAGACATAGAAGCCGCAATTGATGAAAACACCAAGCTGATTTGGATTTGCTCTCCCAATAATCCAACGGGCAATTCTTTACATCGAATAGATATAGAAACCATTTTAACTAATTTTAAAGGCATTGTGGTTGTAGATGAAGCTTATATCAATTTCTCTAAACAAAAATCCTTTGTTCAAGAATTGGTTGAGTATCCCAATTTGGTTGTTTTACAAACCTTTAGTAAAGCATGGGGACTGGCGGGTTTGAGATTAGGAATGGCGTTTGCCTCCACTGAAATTATTGCTGTACTCAATAAAGTAAAACCGCCTTACAATATCAATCAATCCACACAAGAGTTGGTGTTGAAAGCATTGGATGATCTTGGGCAAGTGAATGATATGATACGGTTATTGGTGGATATGCGAGAGGCTTTAGCGGAAGTATTCAGATCTATGCCCACTGTTGCTGAAGTGTATCCTTCTGATGCTAACTTTTTATTGGTAAAAATAGACAACGCCCGAAAAGTGTATGAATTCCTTTTGAGTAAAGGCATTGTTTTAAGAGATCGCAGTAATGTTCAATTATGTGACAATTGTTTGCGGATTACTGTTGGCTCAGAACAAGACAATACCATGCTTATTGATGCCATGCAAGACTGGTATCAATTGAATGCTTAATTTCAACCATCAATCAATGATATATGCAAAAATTTAGTTTGATTCTAGGGTTATTTTGTTGGGTAAATTATGGTATTGCCCAGCCAAAATTGACGGTGCCATTGCAATTGCCTTCTGGGTTTAAAAGTACCATTGTAGCCAATGACTTTGGTAAAGTCAGACATATCGCCGTGCATTCAAATGGGGATATTTATATGAAACTAGATAAGTTGGTGAATGGAAAAGGCATCATTCGATTAAGGGATGCAAACAAAGACGGTGTAATGGAAGATACGCTTGCATTCGGCAATTATACTGGCACTGGTATTGGCATTCACAATGGGTATCTTTACGCTACTTCAGATCAAACCATTTATCGCTATCCATTAGATGCCAATCAAAATATCGTTAATCCAGATCAACCAGAGATTTTGGTAGATGGCTTATTGAATAAACGTCAACATGCTTCTAAATCCATTACGTTTGATCGCCAAGGCCATATTTATGTAAATATTGGGGCACCATCCAATGTGTGTCAAGAGCAAGACCGACAAAAAGGTTCTCCAGGATTAACCCCATGTCCAATTCTAGAAAATGCAGGAGGCATTTGGCAGTTTAGTACTACAAAACTCAACCAAAGTTTTTCTGACGGTGTACGATATGCAACCGGTATGCGAAATGCACTCGGCATAGATTGGAATAATGAAGTCAACGAACTGTATGTAACCATCCATGGAAGAGACATGCTTTACCAATATTTTCCTGAAATGTATAACCAGAAAACAGGGGCGGAATTACCATCTGAAACCTTTTATCGGGTTAAGCAGGGGGATGATTGTGGGTGGCCTTATGTACATTGGGATCATTTCCAGAATAAAAAAATATTAAACCCAGAGTATGGTGGCGATGGAAAAAAAGAAGGTGCGCCGAATGCCATCAGTCCTTTGGTGGGCTTTCCTGGTCATATGGCGCCGAACGCTTTATTGATTTATAAAGGGAATCAATTTCCTGAAAGATATAAACACGGCGCGTTTATAGCATTTCATGGCAGTTGGAATAGATCCCCAGAACCACAAGAAGGATTTTATGTGGTCTTTGTTCCTATGAAAAATGGTCAGCCAACTGGTAAATGGGAAGTTTTTGCAGATGGCTTTTCAGGGATGTCTCCTGTAACCAACCTATCTGCAGCAAAACACAGACCAACCGGATTAGCAGAAGGTGCGGATGGCGCATTGTATGTATCAGACGATAAGGCAGGGCATGTTTGGAAAATCATCTATAAACCTTAAATCATTATGCGTTTTAAGAAGCATTGTATACTCTATTGTTTGAGCATGTTGTTGGGCTTTTTAGTGAGTGCACAAAGCAAAACATTGTCTGAATCTAAAAGGCTGGCGAATGGCAAAAAAGTGTACAGCATGTACTGTTTGGCTTGTCATCAAGCAGATGGTAATGGTGTGCCGAGATTAAATCCTCCTTTAGCGGGAACAGATTATGTGACGGGCAGCAAGACAAGATTAATTGATATTGTCCTATATGGTTTAACAGAGCCCTTAGAAATCAATGATGAAGTATACAATAACCCAATGGCATCGCATGCTTTTTTAAGTGACCAACAAGTAGCAGATGTATTGAGTTATATCAGAAATAGTTTTGGCAATAAAGCAGGAATGATTGCAGCTACAGAAGTTAAAAAACAAAGAAATCGCCAACCAAAAAAATAGACATGAAAAGAGTGTTGTTCATAGATCGAGATGGTGTTGTATTGAAGGAGCCACCTTCAGATTTCCAGGTGGACAGTATCGGTAAAACTGATTTTGTTGCCAATGCTATCAATAATTTGTCATTGATTGCAAAAGAATTTGACTTTTACAAAGTAATGGTCACCAATCAGGATGGATTGGGGACGGCCTCTTATCCAGAGGATCATTTTTATCCATATCACGATTTAATGATTAGGACCCTTGGGTCGGTTGGATTTGTGTTTGACGAAATGATTATTGATAAAACATTTGCCTCTGAAAATCTACCAACCAGAAAGCCAGGAACAGCATTGTTGACACATTTTTTTGACCAAAGCCAATTTGATTTGCCAAATTCTTTTGTAATTGGCGATCGTTGGAGTGATATACAACTGGCTAAAAATTTGGGTGCTAAAGCCATTTACTTTAAGTCACCTTTACATACATTGACCCAAGAGCAAGAAAAGGCCTTTGCTGATGTTATTGCGTTAGAAACGGATTCTTGGGACGAGATTTTTCGGTTTTTAAAAATTGGGTTGCGTCAAGTGCATCATGAAAGACATACCAATGAAACTAAAATATCCATTCAGTTGAATATGGATGGGTCTGGTAAAGCCGATATTGACACGGGTTTGGGATTCTTTAATCATATGTTAGATCAAATTGCGCGTCATGGTAAAATAGATTTAACAGTACATACAAAAGGCGATTTGCATATTGATGAACACCATACTATTGAAGATACGGGTATAGCGTTAGGAGAGGCATTTGCCATTGCTTTGGCGGATAAACGCGGAATGGAGCGTTATGGTTTTGCCTTGCCCATGGATGAGGCTGATGCCAAGGTGTTAATTGATTTTGGGGGCAGAAATTGGTTGGTTTGGGATGCGCATTTTGAACGAGAAAAAATCGGGGAAATGCCTACAGAGATGTTTTATCATTTTTTTAAGTCGTTCAGCGATGGTGCAAAATGTAATTTAAACATTGCTTGTCAAGGACAAAATGAGCACCATAAAATTGAGGCCATTTTCAAAGCATTTGCAAAAGCCATCAGAATGGCGATAAAGCGAGACCCCATCAGTAATTATTTGCCTTCTACCAAGGGCGTTTTATAATTTTTTTTGAAATCTCAGGATGATCATTGATATTTGTAACATGATTTTGATAAATAAACATTGGTGGTGGCATGCTAACTCTAAACGGGGATAGTAATGGTATGACCAATACTTATTGAATATATTCAAAGCCCCGATTCATTCGGGGCTTTTTTATTGATTTAAATGAATTAAACCATGCAGAAATTGCCATTGTCTACAACTGGTAAAAAAATATTAGGAGACTTATATACACCTGTTGGTATCTATTTACGATTGCGAGATCGATTTAGAGATACCATTTTATTAGAAAGTACAGATCATCATGTAAATGAAAACAGCTATTCATTTATTTGTATTAACGCCATTGGGGGAATTGAAATAAAAGATTTTGCGGAATTAGAATATAAGTTGCCGGGGAATGATGCTGTCAAGCAACCCATCAATTCAGATCTCAATATTCCTGACTACTTGTGGGCATACATGAATAAATTTCAAACTGAAACGCCTGCTGATCCTTCATTCAAATTTGCACAGGGCTTATATGGATATACTTGTTTTGATGCAGTAAGTTTTTTTGATAAAGTTAAGGCGTCCCCAATTCCCAATCCTACCATACCCCTAATCCGATATCGGTTATACCAATACGTGATTGCGTTTAATCATTTTAAAGACGAACTCATTATTTGCGAAAACAAAGTGCCCGGTATTACTGGTGACCTTCCAATGATTGAATCATTCATTAGAAGTAAAGACGTGCCCGTTTATCCGTTTAATTTGGTAGGAGAAGAGCAATCCAATTTAACTGATGAAGCTTTTATAACCCTAGTTGAGAAAGGCATTCAAAGATGTTTGCGTGGAGATGTATTTCAAATTGTATTAAGTCGACAATTTCAACAAGGTTTTTCCGGAGATGAATTCAATGTATATCGTGCTTTGAGGAGTGTCAATCCTTCACCTTATTTATTTTATTTTGATTATGGTGATTATAAAATAATGGGGTCGTCACCAGAAGCACAATTAATCATTAAACAAGACAAAGCTATTGTGCATCCAATTGCAGGAACATTTAAGCGAACCGGCGATGATGCAACTGATCAACAAGCTGCTGAAAATTTATTACAGGATAAAAAAGAAAATGCAGAACATGTCATGCTGGTTGATTTAGCAAGAAACGATTTGAGTAGAGTTTGTGACAATGTCAATGTATTGCACTATCGGCAAGTACAATATTACAGCCATGTCATTCATTTGGTTAGTGAAGTTGAAGGTCAATTAAGGCCATCGCACAATCCATTCCAAATCTTTGCTGCAACATTCCCTGCTGGCACGTTAAGTGGTGCCCCTAAGTTAAAAGCCCTTGAAATTATTGCAGATTACGAGCCTTCTAATCGTAGTTTTTATGGTGGTGCATTAGGGTTTGTTGGGTTTGATGGCAGCTTTAATCATGCCATTATGATCCGAACTTTTTTGAGCAAACAAAATCAACTCATCTGCCAAGCAGGTGCCGGTGTAGTAGCTGCCAGCAATCCTAGTAATGAATTACAAGAAGTCAATAATAAATTAAATGCCCTTAAACAAGCTGCAGCCATTGCTACGCAGGTTCATTAAATAATTGAGTATGAAAATTTTGGTTTTTGATAATTATGATTCATTCACATATAATTTGGTACACCTCATTGCAAAATTAACTGGGGAGCAACCAACTGTTTGTAGAAACGATGATATCCCTTTGGAAGCGGTGAATGCTTATGACAAAATACTCTTATCGCCAGGCCCTGGCATACCATCGGAAGCAGGGTTGCTTCAGCCATTGATTCAAGCGTATGCTGCAACAAAAAGCATATTGGGAGTATGTCTTGGTCATCAAGCAATTGGCGAAGTATTTGGAGCACAGTTGACCAATTTGTCTACAGTTTTTCATGGGGTTGCTACGCCCATTAATATTACACAAACAGCAGATAAACCTTTGTCTGAATTGTATGAAGGATTGCCAACAACCATTGATGTCGGTAGGTACCATAGTTGGGTGGTCAGTGAAGTCGGATTCCCAGATTGTTTGTCTATCACTGCTAGAGACCATAATGGGTTGATTATGGGTCTACGCCATAATGTATACGATATTGAAGGCGTTCAGTTTCATCCCGAAAGTGTGTTAACTCCCAATGGGGAAACGATTATTCAAAATTGGTTAAAGAAATAACATGAAAAAAATATTGCAATATTTATTTGAGTATAAAACACTCAGCAGGCAAAAAGCCAATGAGGTATTGTTGAATATGTCTAGTGGACAATACAATGACGCGGAAATTGCTGCATTCATGACGGTTTATTTAATGCGCAGTATTACGATAGATGAACTCAATGGATTTAGAGATGCTTTATTAGAACTTTGTGTTCAAACCGCATTGGGAACTACCGATTTGGTTGACATTGTTGGCACTGGTGGAGACGGTAAAAATTCGTTTAATATTTCAACCTTAGCTTGTTTTATAGTGGCTGGCACTGGTCAGAAAGTAGCTAAGCATGGCAATTATGGGGCTTCTACCATTAGTGGTGCGTCTAATGTCATGGAACAATTGGGTTATCGCTTCAAGCAAGAACAGGATGCGTTATCAAATGAAATTGACAAAGCCAATATTTGTTTCATGCACGCGCCATTGTTTCATCCTGCATTAAAAGTGGTTGGCCCTATTCGAAAACAATTGGGTGTCAGAACCTTTTTTAATATGTTAGGCCCAATGGTCAATCCGGCGAACCCTGATTATCCATTAATTGGCGTTTATAATTTAGAGATGGCCAGAATTTATAATTATCTCTTGCAAGCTTCTGGAAAGTCTTATACCATTATTCACAGTTTGGACGGCTATGATGAAATTTCCTTGACCAGCGATACTAAAGTGATTACCAAAGATGGTGAAGCCATTTATTCAGCAATAGAATTGGGAAAAAAAATGGTCATGCCTGAAGCCATTTATGGTGGAAATTCAGTTGAAGAATCTGCTTCAATATTTTTAAAAATATTACAAGGCGAGGGTACTTGGTCTCAGAATGCAGTGGTTTTGGCCAATGCAGCTATGGCATTAAATGTAACCGGTAAATATGCTTCATATCAAGCGGCTTACCAAGCTGCTGTGGAGAGTTTAGAGACTGGTGCTGCCTATCAATCTTTTCAAAAATTGATTGCCTTACAATCATAATGTTTTAATCATACATATATGACCATTTTAGATACAATAGTAGCTCAAAAAAAACGAGAAGTTGAACAACAAAAAAGCAATGTATCGGTTGCTGCATTGGAGCAAAAACCGCTGTTTTCTTTGGCTTGCAAATCTTTAAAGCAAAGTTTACTTGATACCACTAAAACGGGCATTATTGCTGAATTTAAGCGGCAGTCTCCTAGCAAGGGGGTCATCAATGGTACTGCTGATTTAGTTGAAGTTACCAACGCTTATGCAGCATTTGGGGCTTCAGGTATTTCTGTATTAACAGACGAATCATTTTTTGGAGGAAATCTGTCTGATCTAGAAGCTGTTCAACAACAAGCCATCCCGGTATTGCGGAAAGATTTCATGATTGATCCATATCAAATTGTTGAAGCTAAAGCATATGGCGCTTCTGTGATTCTATTGATTGCTGCTTGTTTGTCAAAGGAAGCGGTTAAGCAAATGACCCAAGTGGCCCATCATTTAGGGATGGAGGTTTTGTTGGAAATTCATAATGAAGCAGAATTAGATCATGTTTACCCAGACATTGATTTGGTTGGGGTGAACAACCGTAATCTTAAAAATTTTGAAGTAGATATAGCGGTTTCGCTCGATTTAATTCAACAAATTCCTAAATCAATCCCTGCGATTGCAGAAAGTGGGATTGATAATCCTGATACGATTGTAACTTTACAGAAAGCCGGATTTGCCGGGTTTTTAATCGGAGAACGTTTCATGAAAGAAACCGACCCTTCTATTGCTTTTGCCAATTTTGTAAATACGCTAAAACAAACACAAAATGCGGGCTAAAGTATGCGGCTTAAACAGTATCCATCAAATGATGCAATTGGATGAAATGGGTGTCAATTTTGCAGGGTTTATTTTTTACCCCAAATCGCCACGATTTGTATTAAAATCAATTGATAAAGCTGCATTAAAAAAAGCAAAAGGGCAAACCATTAATAAAGTAGGGGTCTTTGTAAATGAGGATCCGAGTGTATTGTTATCCATGGTTGACGATTGTGGTTTATATCTAGCACAACTTCATGGAGATGAAACACCAAGATATTGTGAAAAGATTGCTGATTATATATCCGTGATTAAAGCCTTTCGATTAAGAGACGACGACGATATTTTATGGAAAATAAAAGATTATCAAGAGATGGTTGACATGTTTTTGTTTGATACTGCTGGCGCAGAATATGGCGGAACAGGAAAACGGTTTAATTGGGATATGTTGTTGTCATTAAATATCAATAAACCTTTTTTCTTAAGCGGAGGGATTGGGCCTGATGATATTGAGGCATTGAAGACATTCTCAGAATCCTCTGTTGCAAAAGATCTTTTTGCGATAGATGTGAATAGTCGTTTTGAAATTGCTCCGGGCATTAAAGACATGACCATTATTCAACCATTTATTCAAGCCTTAAATAAAATATGAATAAGATTGTTTTTACATTATTTAGTTTGCTGTGTTTTACTCACACAGTAAATGCGCAGCAATTGTCTAATGTGTTGCTTAATTATGCTGGGAAAGCCAATTATAAGATAGCAGCTGGTAATGCAGTGATTATACTCAATGATCAAGGAAAAATCATACAAATAGAAGCGGATGCAGCAGGTGAAGTGGTTTATAACAAGAATGTACAGCCACAACAAATTGGGAATATGAACTTGGTGTTTAATTACGAAGGATGGTTGAGTAATATTGGCAGTATATCCATCATGTACGATCATACAGGTAGGGTAGACAGAATCGGTGAATTGTCAATCAGGTACAATTATCAACAACAAATTGCTTCTATTGGCAGTTATACCGTTAATTATAATGCGAACAAAACAATTGATCAAATAGGTCAGTTTAAAGTGTACTATAATTACAGTGGTCATGTGTTTAGAATTGATCCTAGTAAGGGTCTGATTTTATTATTATTAAATCTAACAAAATGAGTGTGGCAGCAGTTGATTATCAATCCCCGGATTTACAAGGCTATTATGGTTCTTTTGGGGGCGCATATATTCCAGAAATGCTCCAAAATAATGTAGAAGTATTAAGGACACAGTATATGGCCATCATGGCAGACCCTTCATTTGTTGAGGAGTTCAATGCTTTGTTAGCTGATTATGTTGGGCGTCCAACCCCATTGTTTCGTGCAGACCGATTGAGTGAAGCTTATGGAACAAATATTTACTTAAAGCGCGAAGATCTGTGCCATACTGGTGCACATAAAATCAACAATACCATTGGCCAAATATTATTGGCAAAGCGTTTGGGGAAAACCAGAATCATTGCTGAAACAGGTGCCGGACAACATGGGGTTGCTACTGCAACCGTTTGTGCATTAAAAGGTATGGAATGCATTGTTTACATGGGTGAAAAAGATATTGAACGACAAGCCCCAAATGTAGCAAGAATGCAAATGTTGGGCGCAAAGGTTGTACCTGCAACTAGTGGTAGTAAAACCTTGAAAGACGCCACCAATGAAGCCATTAGAGATTGGATCAATCACCCCAATAATACCCATTATATCATTGGGAGTGTGGTAGGACCTCATCCTTATCCTGATATGGTAGCAAAATTTCAAAGCGTCATCAGTCAAGAAATCAGAGCACAACTAAAAGTGAAAACCAATGCAGAATTGCCAACGCATGTGATTGCTTGTGTAGGCGGTGGCAGTAATGCTGCAGGTGCTTTTTATCATTTCTTAAATGAACCTACAGTAAAAATTATTGCTGTAGAAGCTGCTGGCAAAGGGGTGCATTCTGGTATGAGTGCTGCAACTACACAGCTTGGCACTCAAGGTATTTTGCATGGCAGTAAAAGTTTATTAATGCAAACTGCTGATGGGCAGGTAGTTGAGCCCCATAGCATTTCAGCAGGTTTAGATTATCCAGGTATTGGCCCAATGCATGCCAATTTATATACCAGTGGAAGAGCAGAATTTGTAAGTGCTACAGATGAGGAGGCGCTGGAAGCCGCGTTTTATTTGAGTAAAACCGAGGGCATCATCCCCGCACTTGAAACAGCACATGCATTTGCTGTATTAGGTAGACTTGAGTTGACTCCAACTGATACAGTGGTCATTTGCTTAAGCGGAAGAGGGGATAAGGATTTGGCTACTTATATGCAAAGTTTACAAAACAATCAATCTCATTAACCAATGCGAAGACTTCAAGCCATATTTAATCAAGCTAAACAGCCTGTTTTAAATATTTATTTTACTGCTGGCTATCCTACGTTAAACAGTACCATTACTATCATGGATACTTTAGCCAAAGCCGGTGTAGACATCATTGAAATTGGGATGCCTTATAGTGATCCTTTGGCCGATGGCCCAGTAATACAAGAGAGCAGCAGCAAAGCCATTGCCAACGGTATGACTATCGAAACCTTGTTCAATCAATTAAGTAATTTTAGAGAACAATCTTCTTTAACCAATACTGGTGTTGTTTTAATGGGGTATATGAATCCTGTATTACAGTATGGATTTGAGCGGTTTTGTAAAGATGCAGCTGCAGCTGGTGTTGACGGATTAATCTTGCCAGATTTGCCAGCCTTTGAATTTGAAACAACCTATGGTCAAATTATCCAATCATGCGGCTTAGATTTTATTTTTTTAATTACGCCTGAAACGAGTGACGATAGAATAAAAAAGTTAGATGCTTTAAGTGCTGGATTTTTATATGCGGTTAGCTCATCGGCTACAACTGGCAGTGAAACCAGTTTTGAATCAGTTAAGCTTTATTTAGAACACTTGCAATCTTTAGCACTTAACAATCCCATCATGGTTGGATTTGGAATAAAGGACAAAGCCAGTTTTGATGCGGTTACTGCTCATGCTTCTGGGGCCATTATAGGGTCTGCATTTATTAAAGCATTATCTGCATCTGAACCAATTGAAAGCGTCGTTCAATCTTTTGTTCAACAAATAAGGTCATAAATTCAATTAGTGAAAACAGTTATTATAAAATACAACGCTGGCAATATTCAATCTGTTTTATTTGCTTTAAATCGAATTGGTATCGAAGCCATTGTTACAGATTCACCTGAAGACATCATCAGTGCCGATAAAGTCATTTTCCCTGGGGTTGGTGAAGCCAGCACAGCCATGCAGTATTTGCAAAGCAGACAACTTGATCAGTTAATTATTTCTTTAAAGCAACCCGTATTAGGTATTTGCTTGGGTATGCAATTGATGTGCAAGCATAGTGAAGAAAATAATACCAATTGTTTAGGCATTTTTGATACCCCGGTGGCTAAGTTTTCTAATGAAAACACTGCATTAAAAATTCCACAAATTGGATGGAATCAAATTGTTGACTTGAAGACAGCATTATTTAAAGGGGTGTCTGAGAATGCCTATATGTATTTTGTGCATGGCTATTATGCGGGTTTGTCAGAGCATACAATAGCAAAGGCAAGCTATGGGTTACTCTACAGTGCTGCACTGCATAAAGACAATTTTTATGGCGTTCAGTTTCATCCTGAAAAAAGCGCCACAATTGGGGAACAGATTATTCAAAACTTTATACAATTATAAATGGACATTATACCTGCAATTGATATTATAGAAGGGAAATGTGTAAGACTCACCGAAGGTGATTATGCACAAAAAACCATTTACAATGAACATCCCTTAGAGGTAGCAAAAGCTTTTGAAGACGCAGGTATTCAACGCTTGCATTTGGTTGATTTGGATGGTGCCAAAGCAGGTAAAGTGACTAATTGGAAAGTCTTAGAAGATATTGCTGCTGGTACAAATTTGATCATTGACTTTGGGGGTGGCATTAAATCAGATGAGGATTTATTGATTGTTTTGAATTCAGGTGCAAAAATGGCTACAATTGGTAGCTTGGCAGTAAAACAGCCCGCCATTTTTGAAGCATGGTTAACCAAGTACGGGAAAGAGCGGTTTCTATTAGGTGCTGATGTGAAAGGAGAAAAAATTGCCATTGGTGGTTGGCTTGAAACGACTGAAGAAAATATATTTGACTTTATCAAAGCAAATATTCAAAAAGGCGTTCAGCAATTATTTTGTACCGATATCAGTAAAGACGGTAAATTAGAAGGGCCATCCATTGAATTGTATACTAAAATCATACACCAATTTCCTGAATTATACTTTATTGCTAGTGGGGGCGTTAGTGCTATGGAGGATATTCATGCATTAAGGGCAATTGGATGTAAGGGCGTAATTGTTGGGAAAGCTATTTATGAAGGAAGAATTAAAATAAATGAATTGTGTTAGCAAAAAGAATTATCCCCTGTTTGGATATAAAAAATGGAAGAACCGTTAAAGGGGTCAACTTTGAGCAAATCAGAGATGCGGGCGATCCAGTTGAATTGGCATCTATTTACGCGCAGGAAGGGGCAGACGAATTGGTTTTTTTAGATATTTCTGCTACGAATGAAAAAAGGAAAACGCTAAGTGTACTCGTGAATCAAATAGCACATCATATTAATATTCCTTTTACAGTTGGTGGTGGAATAGCCTCAGTTGAAGACGTGCAAGTTTTATTAAACAGTGGAGCCGATAAGATTTCGATTAATACATCTGCATTTAAAAATCCGTCATTAATTAATCAATTGGCATTAGAATTTGGAACCCAATGTGTGGTGCTGGCCATTGATACCAAAAAAGAAGCTGATGGCAATTGGTATGTGTATTTGAATGGAGGAACCATTAAAACTAATAGGCTGTGTTTAGATTGGGCCAAGGAAGCGGTGAATAGGGGGGCAGGGGAAATCTTATTGACCTCTATGAATAATGATGGCACTAAACAAGGTTTTGCATTAGACATTACAGGGCAATTATCCGCTCAATTATCTGTACCAGTCATTGCTTCAGGTGGTGCTGGCAGTATGCAAGACTTTGCAGATGTATTTGACATTGCTAAGGCTGATGCTGCACTGGCTGCAAGTATTTTTCACTTTAAAGAAATTGGTGTGCCCGAACTAAAACAATATTTATTTAACAAAGGCATTCCGATTCGATTATAAAACAATATTATGACTATTGATTTTAATAAATATGCCGACGGGCTGGTGCCTGCAGTCATTCAAGATGACCGAACATTAAAAGTATTGATGTTAGGTTTTATGAATCAGGCGGCTGTTCAAACAACTATTGAGTCTAAAAAAGTCACTTTTTTTAGTAGGAGTAAACAACGTTTGTGGACTAAAGGAGAAGAGAGTGGCCATTTCTTAGAACTCAAATCAATTCATTTAGATTGCGATAATGATAGTTTGCTGATCAAAGTAAATCCTATTGGCCCAACCTGTCATACAGGTGCTGATACTTGTTGGAATGAGACCAACCAGTCGAATGATTTTTTAACCCACTTAGAATTGGTCATTGCAGAAAGAAAACAGCTTGATCCAAAGGATTCATATGTAGCGCGAATGTTTGAAAAAGGGTTGAATAAAATTGCACAAAAAGTTGGGGAAGAAGCTGTAGAAATGGTCATAGAAGCAAAAGACAATAATGAGACCTTGTTTTTGAATGAATCGGCAGACTTGCTTTTCCATTATTTGCTTTTGCTTAACGCAAAAGGCCATAATTTAGCAGATGTTCTAAACATTTTACAATCACGTCACGCAAAATAAACTATGAAAACAACGGTACTGGCAGTTTTACTTTTTTCATTTTCAGTTGTTTCGGCTCAAAAGGGTTTTCAAATTACAGGTGCCATCAGTAATACCAAGCCTAATATGTTGGTATTTTTAATGAATGGAACCGATGGTAAAACGATTGCAACAGATACTGTGAGAGATGGAAAATTTGTATTGAAAGGTGTGATTACAGCACCAGATATTTTCCAACTGGGATTTGTAGGTTACAAAGAGGCATTAGATGTTTTCTTATTTAATGATGATGTATCCATTACGGGTGATTTTAACAACTTAAGTCAGGCTTCAATTATTGGATCTTCAGTTGAAAATGACTATCAGCAATTTAAATCAACGTTTAATCCTATTAGAGACCGATTAAACTATTTAGTTCAGCAGATCAATCCAGAAAAAAATCCACAGAAACGTGATTCCTTAATCAATCTATATGAGCAAGCAAAAGGGTCAGTATTATTAGAAGCCACACGCTTTGCTAAAGAAAAGAATGCGTCTCCTGTAAGTGCGTTTGTACTGTTTGCCATCAGTCCATTGTTGAATGGGGCTGAGGATTTGGAAAGAAGATACAATGCATTAGCTCCTTCTGCAAAGAATGGCAGTTTTGCAAAAATGATTGAACAAACTATTGCAGAAGCCAACATAAATAAGATTGGTACCCTTGCCCTAGAGTTTAGTCAAAACGATACTTTGGGTAAACCTGTATCGCTCAAATCATTTAGAGGCAAATATGTGCTCATTGATTTTTGGGCCAGTTGGTGTGGGCCTTGTAGGGCAGAAAATCCCAATTTGGTGAATGCGTTTAAAAAATATGCAAACAAAAACTTTACGGTTTTGGGGGTGTCCTTAGATGACAATAAATCGAGTTGGATGAATGCTATTCGCAAGGACAAACTGACTTGGACTCAGGTCAGCGATCTGCAAAGCTGGAATAACAAAGTGGCTCAATTGTATAAAATTCAAAGTATACCTGCTAATTATCTTTTAGACCCCTCGGGGAAAATCATTGCGAGAGATTTAAGAGGGGAAGATTTACAAGTTAAGCTGAAAGAATTGCTTCAATAGCCAATCATCCTTCTTTTATGGCATTCAGCCCCAATATTGTTAAATTGCCATATGTTCTACAACCGCCTTGTTTGGGGTTGGTTATGTATTTTATTAACCTCAAACCTTTATGCACAAACAGACCCCCAAAAAGATCGGGGTAATTTGGGCATTGTCATGGGCAGCATTGTGGATGCAGCGAAAGGTGATGCAGTGCCGTTTGCGACGATTCAATTAATTCGGTTGGGTACAGATTCATTAAAAAAAACAACAGTATCAGATAAAAATGGATTTTTTGAGTTGTCAAAACTACCCATGGGATATTATTCCTTAAGTGTGCATGCTTTGGGTTTTGCAAAGACGCAATTAGACAGTATTTTTTTGCGAGCAGAAAGATTTGATTTTAATCTTGGCGATATTCAAGTTAAAGCGGCGAACGCTGCGGCTTTAACCGAAGTAATTGTATATGCCGAGAAACCTTTGTTTGAAAATAAGGACGATAAATTAACCTATAATATTGGCGAAAGTGCATTGAGCAGTGGGTCGAATACTGCGGAACTATTAAAAAATATTCCATTGGTTAACAATGACCCTAACGGAAGACTGTTGTTAAAAGGGAAAGAGCCGAAAATATTGATAGATGACAAACCCACAGAGTTAAATGCGCAACAATTGCAAGATTTATTGGAAAGTCTACCTGGAAGTAGCATTGAACGAATTGAGATCATGACCAATCCACCACCACAATTTGCAACAGAAACAGGTGGGGTGATCAATATTATCACCAAAAAAGGAAAAATTGGCTGGGTAGGCAGGGTAAATATCAGTGCTGGTACTAGAGGCGAGGGGAATATCTCCAGCAATATTAGTTATCGAAATAAGCAATTCACTTTTAACCAAACACTTGGTGTAGGGGCTAGCCAATTAATTGGGAATGGGTACAATGATCGCACCAATATTTATGCCGACTCATCAAATAGACTGTACAGTACCAATCAATATACCAATCAAAATCTAAGACCCAATTTAAGAACACAGTTGGATTATGAAATTAATAAACATCATTCTGTTGGTTTGGTGTATCAAGGCAATATGAATTTCTTTAAAAATATCAGCGAAAACAGATTCATCAATTATAATCGATTCAATGAAGCTTATCGAATTAGTGATCGTGAAAATTTAAGTGAGGGGAGCGGATATGCACATACCATACAGTTGTCTTATACAGTAAAGCCTTCTCAAAATTTATCAGAGCAACTCCGATTTTTTGTGTCTGC